>NZ_CP072135.1:300000-600000 GCF_017638925.1 Pseudoalteromonas xiamenensis | reverse complement strand
TGCAAGTTGCTTATTTGAATTGGCGCAAAGTTTACTGGTGGAAAATGACAAGCATGTTTCGTAATTAATACAGATTTATTACAGGCGTAATGAATTAGTCATTTGAGTGGTGTTGTAGTTAAGGAATGACAATTTAAAAAGGCAGCACACAGGCCGCCTTTAACGATTAATCTTCGACTTCTTCTTCCTCGTCAAGCCAATCTGCTTCGTCGCCGAGGTCAATGTCATCAAATTCGATGTCATCATCGTTGTCTTTTTCTTCTTTCTTCGCTGCTTGTGCTTTCGCACTAAACAATTCTTTGCGAGAAAAACCTTTTAGTTTATCTAGCAATGCGGGATCAATGGCGTTGAGACTCACTTTGGTCGAGTTCGACTAAGTTTGCTTTAGCAATAGATACCTTTAATTTCTTTTCTCCGACGTCAGAAAACAAAAAGCTTTCGAACTCATCGTTACACTCATCAAGATCAACACAAGTAAAGCCCCATTCAGGCTTAACTGGATGCTTATAAAATCTCTTCATGCATTAGTTCCTAACAAAAATAAAAACTAAAAAATTGAGCCACTTTGGTTTCGCTGAGTTTAATCAATAATTTTTATTTTTTACAAGAAACTTAATACGAGAAAACACGAATTTTTTTCATTAAAAATCGAGTTTTGAAAAGTGTTCTTTATTCAGAACACTTTTTACTCGAAATACTTATACTTTGAATTTTAGAACCATTTTTTCAAGCTCCTCAAATTGGCGCTTAATGTTGGTACATTCGTTTAATGTATTTTGTAGATTTTCCTTTCCATGGATAGACATGTCGCTGATTGAATGTATGTCACTGTCCAATGATTGGATAACACTATTTTGTTGCTGCGTTGCACTCGCTACTGCATGGTTAACCCCGTCAATTGCGTCTATTGAATTACTGACTTCCTGCATACGCTCTCCAGCATCACTCGCCTGAGATACGGTTCGTGCAGAGTCCTCAATACTTGCCTTCATGACGGATACTGTCACAGTCGACCCTTGTTGCAATTGCGCTATGGTATTTTGAATTTCCTGTGTTGACTCTTGCGTGCGCTGAGCAAGTTGTCGTACTTCGTCAGCGACAACCGCAAAACCACGCCCAGCCTCTCCCGCTCGTGCCGCTTCGATAGCTGCGTTGAGCGCCAATAGATTCGTTTGCTCAGAAACTCCTCGGATAACTTCAAGAACCTGACCGATACTTGCCGTATGTTTATCTAGACTGTCTACCGTTTTTTGCGCTTCCTGCATTTTTTGAGAAAGTTGCTCAATAGAACTAATGTTTGCAGCCAAGGTTTCTTGGCTCAATACAGACAGTTTATTGGCATCGCTTGCAAGCGACGACGCATGATGTGCATTGTTAGAGATTTCAACAGCACTCGAGGATAGTTCATTAATCGCTGTTGCAACACTGTCGGTGCGTTTAACTTGGTCATCATAGATATCTAAGGTCGACCGGGTTTGAGAGACTAAACTAGAGACTGAACGTTCAAGTTCAATCGTTGATGCTTTAACTTGGATAATTGACTGTTGGATTTTCTCAACAAACAAATTGAAGTAACGCGATAATTCGCCGAATTCATCGTCGTTCGTAACTTCCAGTCGTTTAGTTAAGTCACCTTCTCCTTGTGCGATATCTTTTATAGTGTCGTTTAACTGGTGCATTGGAGCCATGAGGTACTTGAGCAACAACTGCATCATCACAATAACCGCGATAACACCGATTAGCATATAAATCGCCGCCATATTTCGAGTTGACGCAACAGACGCATAGGCGATTTCTTTGTTTATAACGACCCCTAAGTACCAATCGACGTTTTTAATACCGTTAATCTTGATAAAAGACACCAGTTTAGTTTGACCTTCAACCTGGTGTTCCATGAAATCTGAATTCAGCGCAATCGATTCGCCAAACAAATCCGAGACAGGCTTATCATTAAACTTATTATTGGGATGACTCAGAATTCGGCCATCTTTGTCAGTCAAAAAGGCATATCCGTAGCCTAGGAAATCGATTTCATTAACGATTTTGGCAATGACTGCCATGTCGATATCGCCACCTGCAACACCATTAAATTGGCTCCCGTCCAGCATGGGCACGACGGCAGTAATCGTTAATTCATTCGTTGTTACGTCGATATATGGTGAGGTAAACGCAACGTCTCGTTTATCTTTAGCCAATTTAAACCAAGGACGTTGGGTTGCGTCGTAATCTGGTGGTAAGACGATAGATTGATCATCGAGGATAAACGTACCGTCTCGTTTGCCGATATAGACGTTTTTAAAGTTGCCCGCGATGTCGGCTGACTTTAAGCGACGCAATACCGCTTGCTTCGAATCACTGTCTTCGTGCCCTTGTGCAACTGATTTTACGATATCAAGTTTTGCATTAAGCCAATTGGCAATATTTCGAGAAACCGATTGGGAAATTTCGTTGAGAACGGAATTGAGTTGTTCTTGAGTTTGTGCGCGCATCGCGAAAAAGTTATTGAGCGTAAAGAGCTCGAGCACAACGACAAGTAAGAGAGATGCGGCTAACGTCACTTTTGTTGTAAATTTTAGACTGTTGAACATCCTAAGCCTTTATTTTTTTGGAGACAGTTTTGTTTTATCAAAAAAACAGTAGTGTGTCTTCGATATCGACCAAATTAACGTGTTCTTTAATCGTTACAGGTAAAATTCCGTTTTCAAGTTTTTTAGGTAGAGTAATTGCAGATCAAATTTTTAGACCTGCTTTTTTGAGAAGACGTTTTTCGAACTTACTCTTGTTTAAAATGCAGTAGAGGAGCGAGGCTCCTCTTATATTATTTATCACCGAGTTGTTTTTGATACTCACTCCACGAAGCTTCCAAAGAAACACCAAATCGCTTCGCGAAGTACGGCCATGACCATTTCACATCATCGTATGGTGACAAACTTTCATTAATCTTTACTAAATAGTCTTCATTACTGTTTAATTCCAACCAATGCAGGTAAAACGCCGTTGTCTTATACCCACTGTCATAGTTTCCACCCGCCTTTTGTGCACTTTGTGAAATGTAACCAGCTTTCAAACGAACAAGATCAGCAATGCCTTCAATGATGGACTTCAATTTCTTCGTAGTTTTTATCATCATATTGATACGCGTGCGCAATCTCATGAAATAAGATACCCACAAGCTCATCATAGGCTTCTTGTTGTCCATTTTTCTTTTGGAAGTTTTCTAGGTATTCTCGACTAATAAAAATACTGGCCGACTTAAAATCTCCATCTTTGTATGCAACCCCTTTCATTTCCTTCAAAGTAATATTTAGAATAGGCAATGAAGGCGTCTGCGTTTACATCTGCATAGAGCAATCTGGCTACTCTTTCCGAAATGATACTGACAGTACCCGGCGTAAGTACACTCCACACCGTAGAGTGGTCATTTACCTCATTCACTAACGTAATTTTCGGTAAACGAAATGATTGCCACGCTTCGTCTGGTTCATACGAAATAGCTTTCACGGTTGTATTAATCTGTGAATAAGCGGCTGACGAAATAATCGAACAAAACAACCCAAGTGTCGTTATAACATTTTTCATTTTTTATACTCCGAAAGGCTAACAGGTCGATTTTTTGTCTCACTACCCCATGTTTTGTTTGCTTCATTTCCCATCACGAAATGCAATGTACCGCCGGCCATAATATCGTTATGTGTAATGTAGCTACGAGTCAACGGCTTCCCATTTAAAGACACCTGTTGGATATATTTATTTTCCTCATTCAGTCCCTGTGCAATCATTTTGAACGTTTTACCGTTGGGCAGTTTGAGTTCTGCGCGGTCGATCTGTGGCGCACCGATTGCGTAGCTCAAATCGCCCGGTGCAACAGGGTAAAATCCAAGTGCTGAAAAGATATACCATGCTGACATTTGCCCTACATCGTCATTCCCTGCGAGACCATCCGGTTTATCAGAACTGAGTGTATTCATAATTTGACGTATACGTTCTTGCGTTCGCCAAGGTTTCCCAGCGTAATTATAGAGATAGGCGATATGATGACTTGGTTCATTTCCGTGCGCATAGTTCCCAATCAAACCGGCAATATCTTCGTGTTCTTTGATCATTTCAGCTGATAAGTGCGTGTCAAACAGAGCATCTAGTCGTGCTTCAAATTGCGTATCGCCGCCCATCAAATCTATAAGACCTGCAACGTCGTGAGGCACGTAAAAACTATACTGTTTAGCGTTTCCTTCAGTATACGAACCCATGTATTTTGCTTCCATCGGGTTAAAGTCTGGCTCCCATACACCTTTACTGTCGCGCCCACGCATATAACCGGTTTCTTCGTCATAAACGTTTCGATAATTGAATGCTCTTGCATAATAGGTTGCGGCTTCCTTTTGCTTGCCCATTGATTCGAACATTCTGGCAATTGCGAAATCATCATAGGCGTATTCCAGCGTCATCGAAACGGACTCTGGCAATACGTCTCGAGGCACGTAACCGTACGTTAAATACTCCGGAATGGCGTCGTAGACTGGGTTATTCGATGTCTTTAAAATGGCTTCGACAGCTAAATCCACATCGTAATTACGAATACCTTTTAAATAGGCATCCGCGATAACTGAAACGGCATGATAGCCTATCATTGTCCATGTCTCATGCCCGTGAAATGACCAAACAGGTAGCATTTTTTCGTAACTTTGTTGGTAGTGAACAAGCATAGATTGGATCATGTCAGACACGCGTTCAGGGTCTACATACGTTAGAAGTGGATGAAGTGCACGATACGTATCCCATAGAGAGAACAGCGTATAGTGTTTAAAGTGTTTTCCATCGTGAATTTCACCATCAACGCCGAGATATTGACCGTTTACATCTTGATATAGACTTGGTGCTTGAAGCGCATGATAAAAAGCGGTGTAAAACTGGCGTTTTTGAGCGTTTGTTCCCTCTACATTTACTTTATTTAAATAGCTCAACCACTGTGTTTCTGCGTCTGATCGCACTTTGTCAAAATCCCAATGTGGTATTTCGGTCGTCAAATTTTCAAGTGCATTTTTTCGACTCACCGCAGAGAGCGCAACTTTCACAAGCAAAGGTTCTTTGTCTAACTCGTTAAAAGACGCAACGACTTTTAACGCTTTACCCGATGCTTTTTTTACAGCCTTATTTTCGATGGTACTATGTTTACTCGTGCCGAGGCATCCCATACAGCGGTAACGCATGTTATCTTCATTGATAAAATCTAAACGTTGAATTGGTTTTGAAAATGAAATCGCGAAGTACATTGAACGATTCTCGGCCCATCCATTGGTGGCGCGATAAGCAACTAACGTCGTTGCGTCAATTTGGCGAATATCACTCCACAATACTTTGTTTTTAAAATTGTAGATTGCCGCCGTTAAGTCCAGTAGTACGTGGCCTTCTTTTTGCCCTTTGAAGTCATAACGATGCATGCCTACACGAGGTGATGAAGTAAGTTCGGCGTTAATGTTGTAATCCAATAGCTCAACTTGATAATAGCCAGGTGAAGCGGATTCTTTATTGTGTGAGAATCGAGAGCGATAGCCTAAGTCGGGATCTTGTTTTGTCCCAGCGGACGTTTTTACCTCCCCTGTAATTGGGATCATCAATAAGTCCCCAAGATCTGAATGCCCCGTACCTGAAAAATGTGTGTGTGAGAATCCAGTAATTGTATTGTCGTCGTAATGATAGCCCGCGCACCGTTTGTAAATCTCTGGTTGTGGACTTTCTCCACGCATTGGATTGTCCGTGTCCGGACTCAACTGAACCATTCCAAAAGGCACAACGGCTCCCGGAAACAAATGCCCATCCCCTCCTGTTCCAATAAATGGATCTACATAGTCGAGGTTAGTCTTGCTCAAATTGGCGCTTTTTACAGCTACGCTAAATAAGGCACTCGTAAGCCCACAAATTAGGGTTAAAAGCAAAGCTGAACGTTTCATTTTCGTTCCTTTAATTATTATTGGATCGTTCCAGTTTTACTTATCATATACCTAGGATGAATACGTATTCAATACCTATTCGACGAACAGCAGTTAATAACTTAGTAACAATGTGCATTCAGAAAGTACAAATGAAAAAAGGTATGGGGATCCATACCTTTTGAGCAGAAATGATTACATCCTGTAAGGGTATTCAAACATCCAGCGTTGTTGGCTGTTTGAACTTAAATCCTTAATACGTTTTATGCCTAGCGCTATTTAACTATTTAAGTCCTACTTTTTCATTCCATATAGAATGCAGTTTGACGTAACTCTTTGCGTACCAAGCTATATAAACATAACAGATAAGTGGAATAACAAATGACAGCTGAATACCGGCCGAATCCGCTATAACACCCTGAAGTAAAGGTACAAGTGCTCCACCTACAATGGCTAAACACAACCAACCCGAGCCTTTACTGGTGAGTGAGTTCCCAAGCCATCTATCGCAATTGAGAATATTGTTGGGAACATAATTGAGTTAAATAAACCGATTGCAAGTACACTGTACATCGCAATATTTCCACTCGTATTCATCGTAATAATAAGAAGTGCAATAATACAAATGGCATTAAATAACAGAGCATTAGATGGCAGAACTTTTTGTAACGCGGCTGAACCAATAAAACGACCAACCATTGCGCCGCCCCAATAATAGGCAATGAGTTTAGCTGCAGCGTGTTCTTCTAGTCCGGCAATGTTTGCTTGACCAAAGTAGTTAACTAAGAAACTACCTATTGCCACTTCGCCGCCAACGTAGCAAAAGATAGCTGCGACACCAAACATCAAATGCGGCGCTTCCGTTAATGTGTGCCCTTTAGCAACGCAATCCTGCTCTTCAGAGTGTGCGGCAATTGTAGGTAATTTTAAAAAAGCAAATACGACTGCAATTGTGAGCAACGCGGCGGCAAGCATTAAATATGGTACTTTAACGTTGTCAGCTGTACCTGCATCTGCAGCTAGTGTGCCTGCAGCACCAAACAGCAACATTGCTCCAACGTAAGGACCAATAGTCGTGCCCAAAGAGTTAAGTGCTTGAGCAAGGTTGAGTCGACTAGACGCTGTTTTAGCTGGGCCTAACGCCGCAACGTATGGATTTGCAGACACTTGCAAAATGGTAATACCCGAAGCAAGTACGAACAACGCGCCTAAAAATAGCCAAAATTCGTGAACAACAACTGCTGGATAAAAAAGTAAACAACCAGCCGATGCGATGAGCAAACCGCTTAACACGCCATTTTTGTAACCAAATTTTTTAACTAATGCGCCAGCTGGCAAAGAAATAACAAAGTATGCACTGAAAAAGCAGAATTGAATCATCATTGCTTCAGTATAACTTAGGTCAAAAACGCCTTTTAAACGCGGGATCAAAACGTCATTAAGTACCGTGATGAAACCCCACAAGAAAAATAGAGTTGTCATTGCTGCCAACGGTAATGCGTAATTTTTATTCTCGTCATTACTCGCCGCAACATAAGTTTGATTGGTGTTTATCTCACTCACTTGTTGTCTCCAGATCAAGGGATTTTTCGATTCTACACATTGTTACAAGAAAATCACAAATGTTTTATTGGACCGTTCCAATTCGCACTTGAACGTACTATAGTACGGCTAAATAAAAACTAGGATTTTTATATGTCGCCAAATTTTAGAAGTTCAGAATTTTTAAACCAACACATCGACTCGATCTATGCCTTTTATCATCCTCGAGCAGTTGATGAGAATGGAGGTTTTTTTCACTATTTTAAAGATAGTGGTGCGGTATATGACAAAGATACACGTCATCTTGTTTCGAGTACGCGTTTTGTTTTTAATTACGCAATGCGCTACCTCCACACTGCCGAGCAAAAAGACTTAGAACTTGTAGAACATGGTCTCGCTTTTCTGGAAAATGTTCACAAACAACCTACGGGTGGGTACGCATGGCTAATCAAAGGTAATAAGGTACTCGATGGCACAAATCACTGTTATGGTCTTGCCTTTGTACTGTTAGCAAATGCAATCGCGTTAAAAGCAGGTGTGACATCTGCAAAAAATACAATCGAACGAGTTTGGGCGCTATTAGAGGACAAATACTTCGAGCCTAAGTACCAACTTTATTTAGACGAATACAATAGCGACTTTAGTATAGCGGGCAGCTATCGTGGGCAAAATGCCAACATGCACATGTGCGAAGCACTTCTTATGGTATTTGAAGCAACCAGTGACCAAAAGTACCTAGAAAGAGCCTATACGTTGGCCGACACAATGATAAATGTACAAGCGTCGCTTGCGAACGGACTAGTTTGGGAGCACTATAATCGCGATTGGGAAATTGATTGGGATTACAATAAATCAGATCCGAAACATCTATTTCGTCCATGGGGTTTTCAGCCTGGACATCAAACAGAGTGGTCAAAACTATTACTACTTCTGAATAGACATAAGCCCAGCCCATGGTTGGTCGACCAAGCAAAAACCTTGTTTGATACTGCGCTTAAATATGCTTGGGATGACAAGCACAAAGGTATCGTCTACGGTTTTGACCCTACATATCAGATTTGCGACGGTGATAAATACTTTTGGGTACAGGCTGAGAGTTTTGCCGCAGCAGCATTGCTCGCATTAGAAACTAACGATCCTAAATACTGGGATTGGTATGATAAAATCTGGGCTTATAGCTGGGCACACATGATAGACCATACACATGGTGCTTGGTATCGTATTTTATCACAACAGAATAACGCTTATAGCGACGAAAAAAGTCCTGCCGGTAAAACAGACTATCACACCATGGGGGCGTGCTACGAAGTGTTAAGAGCCTATCAACTAAAAGGATCAGCTTAATGAGTTTAGTTTGCTTTGGCGAAGTATTGATCGATTTTCTTTCCGACGGAAAAACGCCCGAATCATTTACAAAATACGCAGGAGGTGCACCTGCCAATGTTGCCGTTGCTGCCGCGAAATTAGGTGTTAAAAGTGCTTTTTGTGGCATGGTTGGCGATGATATGTTCGGGCACTTTCTGCTCGCTGAGCTTGAACGTCTTGGCGTAGATACGCAGTATTGCAAAATGACAAATGAAGCAAAAACAGCGTTAGCGTTTGTTTCACTTGACCAACAAGGCGAAAGAAGCTTTAGTTTTTATCGTCCCCCCGCAGCTGACCTACTTTTCAAATCTTCCGATTTCGAAAGTCGTATGTTCAAAGAAGCAGGCATTCTCCACGTTTGTAGCAACAGTCTTACAGAACAACGCATCTATAAAACAACCGTTCATGCTCTTACGCAGGCTAAGGAACATGGTGCAGTAGTCAGTTTTGATATGAACCTACGCGAGAATTTATGGGTCTCGACACGTTATATTACTGAACGCGTGTGGCATGTGATAACGCTAAGCGATATTGTGAAGCTATCGAAAGAAGAGACTCGATTATTTAACTGAAAAAAGCCACGCTAACCTCGGGATAGAACACACGATATCTCAACTTCTCTCTAAGGGTGTAAAATTACTCATCATTACTGACGGCGCTAACCCTGTTCGCTTTTATACAAACATGGGACTTTCGGGAAAGGTAGAAACACCCAAGGTTACGGCTATTGACACAACCGTCGCGGGTGATGCTTTTGTCGGTGGCATGCTTGCGTACTTGGACAAGCAACGGTCACTCACTGAAATGGGATCAGAGCTTAATAATATTAGTGTGATTACTAAGATGCTTGAGTTTGCGTCACGCTGCGGTGCTTTTGCTGTTACAAAAAAAGGCGCTTTTTCCTCATTGCCTGAACAGCAGGACGTTTCAATTTAGATTCGAGGTAGGGCGTCCGCCCTACTTTTGGAACATTGTTTCTTTTTCATTACTTATAGACATTTCGCTACATTGTTCTACGTTTAGCTTAAAGGTAAAACATAGCAATACTTGTAAACAATCAAAGGTTTAATCTAAGTCTTTTTCAGCCCAATCGACAACATAGTCTTCAAATTGGTCAAAGTTAGCGTTTGTTTCATTAATCACTCTCCCTTTGACCGTCATGCCCAACTCTTCCATTTTGTCTCGACTACCATTATGTCGAAGCGGATGCCAACTCGGTAATCCTCTTCCCTCTAAAATTCGTCTGTATGCACAACTCTGTGGCATAAAATACGCTTGTTCGATGTTATCTTTATGCAGCTTTACACAAGTTGGCACGTTGGTAAGTCGATTTATATAGTCTTTGCAACCACAGGTTTGATCGTCAAGGTACTCACAAGAAATGTTGGTAAACACCAAGGTTTCACCGGGACGAAGGGCTGTAAAACCATCCGCATCATCTTCATAATCTGAGTCGATAAAGGAATGTAGGCAACACTTACCACAGCCGTCACATAACGACTCCCATTCCGTGTCAGACATTTCGTTAAGTGATTTTAATTCCCAGAAATTCATTGTGCGGCCTTTAAACGTCAATACATCGGACATTTTACTAAAAAAAGTACGGATGATTCATTACATTTATAAAGCTATTCGTCATTTGACATCGGTGTACACAAGATGTTTAAACCACTTTGATTTATAGACAAACGTTTATTTAAATAAAAACGGGGCTAAGCCCCGTCTTAATTACGCTTTTTGTGCTGCGACCCAGCGTTTTATCTTAGCTTCTAAGATGTTCATTGGCATTGAACCGTCAATTAAAATTTGAGTGTGAAATTCCTTAACGTCAAACTTGTCACCCAATTCGTTCGCCGCATAATCACGTAACTCGCGAATTTTAAACTGACCTAGCTTATAAGAGAGCGCTTGTCCTGGCCAAGCGATATAGCGTTCAACTTCTGCAACAACATCGGTTTCTGCCATAGAGGAATTCGCTAACATAAACTCAATTGCTTGCTCACGAGTCCATCCTTTCGCGTGTAAACCGGTATCAACCACCAAGCGCATTGCTCGAAGTTGTTCATCAACTAAACGACCATACCACTGATACGGATCCGTAAATAATCCAAGTTCTTTTCCAAGACTTTCAGCATAAAGCGCCCAACCTTCAGCAAACGCGGTATAACCACTAAACTTTCTAAACATCGGTAAATTGTCGATTTCCTGTTGCAACGCGATTTGGAAATGATGTCCGGGCGCTGCTTCATGAATAGACAAGGTTTCGACAATAAACTTGGGCTGTGCTTTTAGATTAAACGTGTTGATGTAAAATACGCCAGGTTTAGTACCATCCGCTGATGGACCTTGATATGAAGCGCCTGGTGCTGACTCAGCTCTGAACGCTTCAACTGGCCTAACAACGTAATCCGCTTTTGGCGCGATGTTGAACAACAATGGAATACGAGTATCTATTTTTTTCTTTACATCTTCGTACGCCTTAATAAGTTCTTCAGGTGAACTGAAATAGAACTCATCACTCTCACGTAAATGATTGAAGAACGCAGGTAAATCACCTTCAAACTTTACCGTGTCTTTTACTTTTTTCATTTCGCTCAAAATACGGCTTACTTCTTTCAATCCAATTTCATGAATTTCTTCTGCCGTTAAGCTCAATGTCGTGTGATGTTCAATTTCATACTGATACCATTTTTGGCCGTTCGGTAAACTACTGTAACCAACACTTGTACGGCAATGAGGTATATAGATTTCTTCTAAATATTCCGCCATATCTCGGTATGCCGGAACAATATTTTCCATAATCAATGTTTGGTAAGCTTCTACAAGGCGCTTTTTGTCTTCTTTGCTAAATGATTCAGGCATATGCTTGATAGGACCCCAAAATAAGGAGTCCTCCGCGTTGTACACAACGTGTGCGGCAAATTGAGGTACTAGTTTTTCAGCGATAACTTTAGGTAAAGTAACACCTTGAGACAACCCCGTCGTCATGGCTGTTTTTACACTGTCTAACCAAGGTTGGAATCCTTTTGCGCGAGCTAAAAACGCGTCATAATCTTCGACTGTTTCAAATGGTTGGGCACTTTCTCCCGAACCAAATGCGGCGAATTCATTGTGTAAGCCATCCATCTGATTGATTGGTAGGTACTCATCACCAAATAGCTTACCTTGTTTTCTCAAATCGAAGTCACGCAAAATAATGTCATAACTTATTTGAGCTTGTGGATCGAGCGTCGCTCGGTCTATACCTTTAAGTAAGGCGTCGTACTTATCATAGAGTGCATCGAACTTCACTTTGCTCAGGGGAAGTGGTAGTTCGAACTTATCGTTATAAGTTCTTTCACCCAAATACGTGCCATCGATCGGCGTAAGATCGATAGACTCAGCAAAAAAACGATCAAGAAGATCATTAAACTTCTTTGTTTCTTGAGACGATACTGTCGTTATTTTTTCTACTTTTTGTTCTACAACAGTTTGAGTTGTCTGAGTAGTACTGTTACAACCCGCTAATACGCTAGCGATGGTTGCTGCAACGAGGAGAGGTTTAAACATCGGATTCCCTATTTCGTTTCTTGCCGTCAAAAAAGAAGCGCATTCTGACAGGTCAATTTGCTCCGGTAAAGCAATGAACAAGGACTATTGCATATATCTCAACACAAAATCGAACAAAAACTTTATCTACATCAAAGAAAGGACAGAAATAAAAGTTGAAGTTACACCACCCAACCCATATATTAATTTCAGTTTTTATTGAAACTTTAAAACCCATAATGATGTTAACACCAAAAATAGAAAATTTTGTCCTCCACTGTGGGGAAATGGGCAGCCGTTGGGGCTTCAATCGGACCATTGGACAAATGGTCGGTTTGCTGGTCATAAACGAAAAACCATTAACAGCGAATGAAATAGCAGACGCACTAAAAATTTCTCGTGGTAACGTCAGTATGGGGATCAAAGAACTGCAATCGTGGCAACTGGTTCGTGTACATCATATACCCGGAGACAGAAAAGAATATTACGCACCAAACGGCAGTATTTGGGATCTAGCGAATAAAGTTTTTGAAGAACGTAGAAAACGAGAAATTGACCCCACGCTTAGTTTGTTACGCGATCAAATTTTAGACGAAGCAAAATCAGAGGAAGAACGTTATGCACAGCGACAAATGCAAACTATCCACGATTTGCTTGAAACCGTAACCAAATGGTCAGCCGAGTTACAAAGACTCTCTCCTGAACAACTTCAATCGTTGATGAAGCTCGGCGCTTCCGTAAGCAAAGTCATCGATTTAAAAGACAAGCTGCTTAGAAAATCGTAGTGAGTCTTCCATTTTCACATTTGCATTAGCCCAACCAAAAAAGGCAGCGAGTTGGACGCTGCCTTTTTTA
Organism: Pseudoalteromonas xiamenensis; assembly: GCF_017638925.1. Lineage (NCBI taxonomy): Bacteria > Pseudomonadati > Pseudomonadota > Gammaproteobacteria > Alteromonadales > Pseudoalteromonadaceae > Pseudoalteromonas > Pseudoalteromonas xiamenensis. The sequence continues at coordinate 586,783 of NZ_CP072135.1, read as the reverse complement.
TATTTAAATTAGATTTTTGGGTAACCAATTCGGTCCGACAGATAACCGACACTCGTTGCAAAGTAATATGATCGGTTCCAATGCATAAGTGCTTTGTAGTTGTCATATGCGAGATACATGCGTCCTTTTTCATCATCAGGCATGACCAACGCGGCTTTTAAATCAACCTTCGGCAAATCGCTCCCATCCGCGCGCTTAACGCCTAGTTGCTGCCACTCTTGAAGCGAACGCTCAGAGCTGCTCCATGCTTCTAGCCACTCTTTACGCGATTTAGTGCCTCGACGAACAATCCATTCTTTTTGGAAGCTATCTGGTAATTTAACCTGGCGACCCCACGTTAAATCTTCATTCCAACCCACTTGACTTAAGTAGTTTGCAATTGAGGCAAAGGCGTCCTCTCGTGTTGTCCAAATGTCTTTTCGGCCGTCTTTATTGTAGTCCACAGCATAGGAATTAAACGATGTTGGCATAAATTGGGTTTGCCCCATCGCTCCTGCCCACGAACCTTTGAAATGGTCAATGTCGATATGTCCATCTTTTAAGATGTCCAACGCTGCCCACAATTGCCGTTTGTACATTTCTTCACGGCGTCCATCAAATGCCAATGTAACCAAAGCACTGATAACTGGGTAACTGCCTTGTACTCGACCAAAATTACTTTCAAGTCCCCAGAGCGCCACGATAAAGCGTGCTTGAACACCATATTCTTTAGCAATTTTTTCAAGCAGAGTCTTGTTCTCTTTGTAAAGCTCGCGAGCCTTGTCAACTTTCCACTGGGGTACGCGTTTTGGCAGGTACGTTTCCAGCGTTTCAACGACCTCAGGCTGACTCTTATCTTGAGCAATGACCTTCTTCTTAAATTTAACGGTTGCAAACGCGGTATCAATTAACGATTGTGAATAGCCTTTTTCTGTCGCTTCAACTTTAAGTTGCTCAACATATTGAGAAAACTCTTCTTCTGTTTTAGCTAAAACATTACCGGACAGTGCTATGGAAACAAGTAACGCACTAATTTTTTTAATCACTAACTACTCCGTTTTGTTTTTTGTGTTCATCAAGTAAATTCTGCTCTGGTGGTGGGATCTGAAGATAAAAACCTTTTTCTTCTAAAGAGGCCTTAACAGAATTGATGTCTGCGACACCCAATTTCTCTTTTGTTGCAAGATTAATCAACATCACAAAGATAGGACGCCCAAAGGTGACCATAAGTGGTTCTGGTACTTTTGTAAAATCGTCACGTTTTTCGACAAACAGATAGGTATCTGCCTTTTTACTGCTCTTATAAACTGCTGAAAGCATTCTAACGCCCATAAATTCTTGCTTAACGATGCGCATCACTATACCATGACTCAACTTGTATTTGGAAAGTTTTGCGGCTCAGCTAGATGTACCTAATACAGATTTAACTACACAAGAATAAGAGTCGCAAAGGTAATTGAGCGCTTATGTCAGAACAAATTTTTGAGTTAAAAGGAAACCTTTTCACGCTGTCGGTGTTACATCTTTATAAGTTTGACCCAGAACAGCTCGCTAATGAATTAGACAACAAAATTTCTCAGGCACCTAAATTTTTTCAAGGTGCGCCAATTGTTGTAAATCTTTCGCATCTACAAGAAATCGACATTGATCTTAAGACGCTCCGCCAAACACTCATCAACTTAAAGTTAAACCCCGTTGGTGTATGCAATGGAAGCGATATCCAACACGCCCAAGCTAAAGAAATTGGGTTGTCAGTGTTAAATTATTCACAAGATTCAAAACCTGCGGTACAAACCACTCAGGCTCAAGAAGTAGTAGAAAAAACCGTTTATCTCCCCGCCCAAATCATAAATGGCACCGTTCGTTCAGGTCAGCAAGTGTATGCTAAAGACCGCGATTTAATCGTACTCGGTGCGGTAAGTCACGGAGCAGAAGTCATTGCAGATGGCAACGTACACATTTATGGCGCGCTACGTGGTAGAGCGATTGCTGGCGCAAAAGGTAACGAACAAGCCAGTATTTTCTGTCAAAAACTTGAGGCAGAATTAGTCTCAATAAATGGCAGTTACTGGATAAGTGACTCGTTACAAGGTGAGTTTTGGGGCAAGCCTGCACAAATACAACAGAAAAATGAATCTTTAGAAATTCAAGCTTTGGTCAAAGGATAAATCATATGGCAAAAATAATTGTCGTTACTTCAGGTAAAGGTGGTGTTGGTAAAACAACATCTAGCGCGGCCATTGGTACAGGTCTTGCGCTAAAAGGATACAAAACAGCAATCGTTGACTTTGATATTGGCCTTCGTAATCTAGACTTAATCATGGGATGCGAACGTCGCGTCGTCTATGACTTCGTTAACGTGATTAATGGTGAAGCAAATTTAAAGCAAGCGCTTATTAAAGATAAACGCGTAGACAAGCTTTTCATTTTGCCTGCGTCACAAACGCGTGACAAAGATGCCTTAACTAAAGAAGGTGTAGAACGCGTACTGAATGAACTAAAACAAGAATTCGATTTCATCGTATGTGATTCACCTGCTGGTATCGAGGCTGGAGCACTAATGGCCCTGTACTTTGCGGACGAAGCGGTCGTAACCACGAACCCTGAAGTTTCTTCTGTACGCGACTCAGACCGAATTCTTGGCATTTTACAAAGTAAGTCAAAACGTGCTGAAGAAGGTTTAGAACCAGTAAAAGAACATTTACTTTTAACGCGTTACAACCCTGAACGCGTTGAACGTGGTGAGATGCTTTCGGTTGATGACGTTCAAGAAATTCTCGCAATTGACCTACTTGGTGTTATTCCAGAATCGAAAGCGGTTCTGAACGCATCTAACTCTGGTCAGCCAGTCATTCTTGATAGCGAATCGGATGCGGGCCAAGCATACCTAGACACAGTGAGTCGCTTAGTTGGCGAACAAATCGATTTTAGATTTTTGTCAGTTGAGAAAAAAGGCCTATTGAAACGGATTTTTGGAGGGTAATGTGTCGTTATTAGATTACTTTCGATCACAAAAGAAAAACACGGCTTCTTTAGCAAAAGAACGTTTGCAAATCATTGTTGCGCACGAGCGTTCGAAAAGAGGCACGCCAGATTACTTACCTCAACTAAAAATGGACATTCTTGAGGTAATCAGAAAGTACGTACACGTTGATAGCGATGCCATTAACGTTCAGTTTGAGCAAACAGAAGATGATTTAGCTGTTTTAGAACTAAACATTACCTTGCCAGACGACGATAAACACAAATAATCAAAGGCGCATTCTGCGCCTTTTTCTTTTGCTCTGCCCATCGTTTACAAATTCAAGCCTTCAAATATTGGAAATCTATTCTATTGTTATTAGCAGAACAAATTAGAATTGTAGATGAAAGGCATGTACTTAACTCAGCGATGTAACTATACCTGTCTACTACTTTGCTCGCTCGTTTCATTTACATCTCATAGTGAAACAACCTTTTCCGGCGGATTTTGGTTTAACTACAATATCAACCAACAAACGCACGACTCACACTTTGGTGATGAAGCACTCGTTATCTATTTAGACAAACAACATGAAGAGCAAACTCCTTGGAATTACTCGGCTGAGTTTAGGATTGGTCCCGGCGGCTTTAGCGATACTGAAAACAACACAACCGGCTCCAACTATGTTCTTCATAAGGCTTGGATAAGTTACAGCAAAAATGATCAGCACACTTTCATATTAGGTAAAAGTCAGTTGCCGTTTGGTTGGAAAACTGGAAATTTTTGGCCCGGTGACATGTTTCTAGCGGCTTATGGTGACCAAATGGATGTCGGTTTAAAATACGTTGGTCGGTACGATAGTATCAATGTGGCAGCGGCCTTTTACCCACGAGACGATTGGCGCAAAGACTCGACAGATAGTACTGATGACAATCGGCATTGGGGCAGTAGAAAAACTTACCATAAACTGGACACGTGGGTCGGCGACATAACATGGACGCTTCAGTCGTCTGAGAAAATTGGAGTTTCAGTTCAGAAGGGAAAATTACAAGAGTCTATCACTGGACGCGACGAAAAAGATGGCGAGCATCACGCGTACACACTCTATTACGACTACACATTTGATGAATTTACTTTTAAAGTAAGTTACATCAAAGGCGTCCGTCATCTGCCTGATGCTTATTTTTCTCTTACTGGCCTACCCGAATCCATAAGAAACCAGCGATACAACAGTGAACTATCCTATCAATACGATAAATGGACGTTTCTAATCGATGTAACCTTAGCGAAATCAAACACGGTCGGAGGTTTAGATAAAATGGCCATCGCCTATGCGCCCGGCGTGAGATACAACTATGGTGGCGGGTGGATCTACTTAGAATATCTAAATCAAAACGCTTGGTTTGACCGTGATATGAAAATCAATGATGGGAATTTTGCCGCTTGGTATTTAACACTCGATTACTATTGGTAGTAAAACGAGACCTTTGGCCTCGTTTTCGGACGTTTATTTTGTGATATGAGCGCTTCACTTACATAAAACAGATTAGCTTTTCCATTCGTCTAATTTATTGCCAATGTAGTCCGTTCTCCAAGCTTGAAAAAGGTCTGGCTGCAACAATCCTTCTTTCAACTCATCTGATTTTTTCCACTTCCAACTGATGATTTGGTTAATTTGCTTTTTAGATGCAAGGACTTCAAATGGTATGTCGTGCTTGTGGGCGACTTCAACTAAGACGTGTTTAATTTGTTTAAAGGCTTTTTTATATTCTGGAAAATCGACCAACCGCTTTAAACGCTCTGGGCATTCAGATTCAGGGATTTGCTTCCCCTGCTCTACGCACGCAAGGATTTCTTTACCATAACGATTTACTTCCATCGGCTCGACACCGGGAATATTTCGAAGCGACGTTGAACTAGTCGGTCGTCGTTTGGCTATTTCAACCATATTGTGTTCTTTCAGCACATGACTCAACGCTAGATTTTTCAACTCGGCCTTATTTTGGCGCCATTTAGAAAGTACTTTTAATACCGCTAAATCTCGTGGTTTCAGTTGCCAAGCGTTTTTTATATCAGTAAACAATTCGTCGTCCGGCAAACGTTCTGAACGCTTCCTTGCCACTAACGCACTTTCTTCGACGACAATTTCATTCCAATTTCGCACATCAATTTGCGGTTTGAGGAGTTCAAAACAAGGAAGCAAGTAATAAACGTCGCTTGCTGCATAATCTAGCTGTTCTTGAGTCAGAGGACGTTGTAACCAGTTAGTACGGCTTTCACTTTTATCAATTTCGAGGCTCTAGAAGCGACTTCACCATATTTGCAAAGCCAACACAGTTACCATGACCGAGTAGCAACAGAGCGAATTGTGTATCGAACAATGGCGCGGGTACAAAGCCTGCAAACTTTTGAAATACTTCAATATCCTCTGAAGGCGAATGAATTACTTTCATCACCGAAGTATCTTGTAATATGTCGAATAAACCTTCGAACTCTAAAGGTGCAAGGGGATCAATAACGCCCAAACTGTTTCCATCATACACTTGGATTAACGCAATTTCTGGGTATAGCGTTTTACGGCGCATAAATTCTGTGTCTATCGCAATAATAGCGGAAGAACGAATTTTACTGACGAAACTATCTAGCTCAGTTTGAGAGTTGATAAATTGATACTGCACTGGGTGTCCCTCATTAAACCAAAAAGAAACCGGCTTTCGCCGGTCTCTTTTATGCTTTTTCTTTTAAAGCTCTTCGAAGAATTTTACCAACGTTTGTTTTTGGCAATTCATCCTTAAACTCAACAAATTTTGGTACTTTATAATTTGTTAAGTTCGCTCGACAATGGTTTATTATATCTTTTTCTGTGAGCGATGGGTCTTTTTTTACTATAAATACTTTAACCTGCTCGCCACTCACTTCGTGAGGTACACCAACAGCAGCCACTTCAAGCACGCCATCGTGCATCGCTACGACTTCTTCAATTTCATTTGGGAACACGTTAAATCCAGACACAATGATCATGTCTTTTTTACGGTCAACAATATAGAAAAATCCTTCGTCGTCGTAAGTCGCGATATCCCCAGTTGCAAACCAACCATCACGAAGACAGTCTGCCGTAGCATCTGGACGGTTGTAATATCCCGCCATCACTTGTGGTCCTTTAACCCAAAGCTCGCCGGACTCGCCTTTTGGCGCTTCTTCACCGTTATCAAGCATGATTTTAAGTTCTGTACTTGGAGCAGGCAGACCAATTGAACCGTTATATCCATCTAAGTCATAAGGACAAATTGTTACCAGTGGCGCACATTCGGTCAGGCCGTAGCCTTCCATCAATTTTGTCTTGGTGGTGTTCTGCCATTTTTCTGCAACTGGTCGCTGTACGGCCATACCACCGCCTAACGACATCTTCAACGTTGAAAAATCAAGCTCCGCAAATCCTGGCGTATTTAAAAGGCCGTTGAACAGCGTGTTTACCCCTGTGATCGCCGTAAAACGGTATTTCTGTAGTTCCTTCACGAAACCAGGCATATCGCGCGGGTTGGTGATCAAAATGTTGTGACCACCATACTTCATAAAGGTTAAGCAGTTAGCCGTTAGTGCGAAAATATGATAGAGCGGAAGCGCTGTAATGACGATTTCCTTTCCGTTATCAAGTACTTTGTCTAAACAACCTGATACTTGTTCTAAATTCGCTACCATGTTGCCGTGCGTTAACATCGCACCTTTAGAGACGCCCGTTGTACCACCTGTGTACTGCAAAAACGCTAAATCTTTTAACGTAACTTCAGGCTTTTTGTACTTCGAACCATCGAAGTTCACTACTTTAGCAAATGGAATGGCATTAGGTAGCGAATAATCCGGCACCATTTTTTTGATTCGTTTTACGACAAAGTTAACAAGGTGCTTTTTAATGCCACCCAACATATCACCAATTTGAGTCACGATGATATGCTTTACCGCGGTTTTAGGTAGCGCCTTTTGCAATGTATCAGCAAAATTCGCGAGAATAAAAATGGCTTTAGACTCTGAATCATTAAGTTGATGTTCTAGTTCGCGAACCGTGTAAAGTGGGTTTACGTTTACCACCGTACATCCTGCGCGTAACACGCCTAAAATAGTGACCGGTGTCTGTAGCAAGTTAGGCATCATCACAGCGATTTTATCGCCTTTGCCAAGTTTTAATTCATTTTGAACGTAGCTTGCAACCGCTTTGGTTTCTTTGTCTAGCTCACGGTATGTAAGCGTTTTATCCATGTTGGTATAAGCTGGTAAATCAGCAAATTCTGCAAAACTCTTTTCGAATAATTCAAGCAGCGAGTTGTAATGCTCTGGATCGATAGTCTCAGGCATACCTTCTGGGTAGCGCTTTAGCCAGATTTTTTCCACTCTTAGCTCCTGTTCTCGTTATTTTTATGTTGAATAAACCTTAATCTATCTAAGGCAGTTACACAATCGAGCATTTACTCTAATCGCGAGATATTCCCACATTTACGGCAAAGTTACAATTCACTTCGGTTATTTGCATTAATATGCGCCGAAATGTGCTTAAAAGTTAGGCTAGGTGATTCCATATGGCAATGATGCCCACCTTCTATAAACACGGTGTTAATTGTTTTGTAGCACGCCTTAAACACGTCTACTTGCTGTTTCATGTCTTCAAGCCCTTTAGAACCAAACACAACAAGTGTTGATGCTTCTATACCGCTTAATAAAGATAGGGCTTGTTGCTTAGAATAGCGAAATGGAGAGGCAACTTTTAATTTCGGGTCGGAAGTCAGTGTCCATCCACCATCCGTTTCAGTGATTGACCGTTCCATTAAAATTCGGATTAGTGATTCACTCAAATCGCTCACTAACTTACGCGCTTGTATGATGTCTTCTTTTGACTTAAACCGTTTCGGCTTTCTTCTTTTTATCGTTTGGCGCTGTTCGATTGAACGGGTTAGTTGAGATTTAGCTGTATTTTCATTTGAAAAGAGGATCCCCATCCCATCTATCAAACTTAATGAAATTACTTTTTGGGGAAAACAACTCGCAACCACGTTTGCGACTAAGGCGCCCATCGAGTGTCCAACAAAATGACAACGCTCAATGTTTTTGTTATCCAGAAAATTTACGATATCCGCGACATAGTCCACAAAATAATATTGCGCATCGTGCGAGCGCCAATCGGAAAGGCCGTGCCCAGGGAAATCTATCGCGATACAACGTAGTTTGGGGTCAAATTGCTCACAACTTAACAATGGGAAATAACTATTTAGATTGTCTAACCAACCATGAAGGAACAAAACCGTTTCAGCACCTGATTCGAGATTACCCCATTCGACGCCAGCAATACCATCTTGTTTAAACTGAAATATTTGTCGCTTTGTCTCTATTTTCATAATTATAAGTGTAAACTAAGAGCTCTTTATTTATCATCGCACAGTTTCATCTACACGGGATACTCTTTGGGATTTAATCATGAAAATTAAAACAACCTTATGTACGGCTCTATTGCTGCCATTTGTAACAATCGCGGCACCGAAAAACATCATCTACATGATCGGTGACGGCATGGGACCTGCTTACACGACTGCGTACCGCTATTACATGGACAACCCTGAAACGAAAGTGGTTGACCCTACTGTTTTTGATTCAATGCTAAAGGGTATGGCGCACACCTATCCAGATGATCATACCTACGTAACTGACAGTGCAGCAGGTGCTACGGCGCTTGCAACAGGCACGAAAAGCTATAACGGTGCTATTGCGGTTGATACGCAAAAACATGATTTAACAACAATGTTGGAAATTGCGAAACACTTGGGTAAAACAACTGCATTAGTTGCAACATCACAAATCAACCACGCAACACCTGCAAGTTTTGCAGCACATAACGAAAGTCGTCGTAATTACGATGAAATCGCCAATGACTACATCGACAACAAAATCGATGGAAAGTTGGCTGTCGACTTGATGTTAGGCGGTGGTACTAAGTATTTTATCCGCAAAGACCGCAATATAGTTAATGAGTTCAAAGAAGCAGGTTACGTCTATGCAGATGATTTTAATAAGTTAAACGACATTAAATCATTACCCGCATTAGGTTTATTTGCGGAAGTGGCGTTTCCTTCAGCGATCGATGCCAATCCAAATCGTCTTGAGAAAATGACCACTAAAGCGCTTTCTTTACTTGATAAGCAAAATGAGAAAGGCTTTTTCATTATGATTGAAGGCTCACAGATTGATTGGTGTGGGCATGCTAATGACGTTGCTTGTGCGATGCATGAGATGCATGATTTTGCTAATGCCATCACGGTTGCTAAGCGCTATGTAGATAATAACCCAGATACACTACTCGTTATTACAGCCGATCATTCGACTGGGGGTTTAACACTCGGTGCAAACGGTGAATACAAATGGCTTACGGATGTTGTACGCGGCGTTAAAGCCTCAGCGGTTACTATCACTGAAGCGTTATTAAAAACAGATGATATCGCGAAAACTTGGACGGCGTATTCAGACATTTCACTTAGTAAAGAAGACTTAGCGGCGCTTGAAACCGCTAAAAAAGAAAGCGACAAAGCGCTAAACAAAGCTATCAAAAATATTATTAATACAGCAAGTTTCACTGGCTGGACAACAGGCGGTCATACCGCTGTTGACGTACAAGTGTTTGCTCACGGCAATTCAGCGATGGACTTTGTAGGTTCACAAAACAACACGGCTATCGCAGATAAGTTGATCGGGTATATTAAACAGTAAAAACGTTTGGCGGCGCAATTGCGCCGCCAAATTCTTGTAACACGTCTTTTCTTTGTTTCAGCAATTTACATATCACGCGTAAACACTGACGCCGATTAGCTGTTTAATCTCATTTCTTCTATCTTCATTGGCGATAGACTTATATGCAGAGATAGCTACACCGTTTTTGAAACTAGGTTGGTCATAGATAGCCTGTTTTTCACCATCAAAACCACCTTTATCAAGCATCGCAATGGCTTTTTCATTTGAACGGACATAACTATCTAATTGAGAAGGCTGGGGATCAGATGACGCAACTTTCCTGTCCACTTTAGGCTGTGGTTTCAACTGATAGGTATGCTGACCAGAAACGACTGAAAGTTGCATCTAAATTCTCATAATAAAACGCTAACGCGCCTTATATTAGTATAAATATTATTCGCGACCTGGCAACTTTTTCCAAGTAACCGTATCTCTCACGTAATGCGGTTGAGCGTCTGCAGGAGCAACCGCTAAACCTTGCTCAATTGCTGCTATTCCGATTGGTAACATAAAACGCGCATCTGGATACAAAATCGCTTCAGAAATAGTGACATTTTTGTCATCTAAGACATTCGGATAGGTCTGCCAAGCTGTACCTACTGCCATCGAATTTTGCTGCTGGGTGTTCATAAACTCAGGACGAATCACACCCTCGTTATACGCTTCGATGGCGATACCATTTTCGTCCTTACGATATTCACAAAAATAAATTTCGTCCATTCTGGCATCAATACCAGCAATCACCTCTGTTACATTGTTTTCTTCGATAGCTTGCTGCGCCATCGCTTGCAACGTCGACACACCCACTAGCGTTAGGTTAGACGCAAACGCCAAACCTTGCGCAATCGACACGCCAATTCGAACACCAGTAAAACTTCCTGGGCCTCGACCAAAAACAATGCCGTCGAGATCCTTAAGTGAGCAACCTGCTTCTTTTAGAAGGCTATCTACGGTAGGTAGAATTTTCTGGCTATGTTGTTGAGGGCAAACTTCAAAAAATGAAAAGACATTGCCATTGAACTGTAAAGCGACCGAAAGCGCCTCTGTCGATGCATCGAGTGCAAGTAGGTTCATACTCATATTAATTGATGTTCTCTAGAAATTTAATTGCAGCCGTAATGTCTCGTGTTCGAGTCATGTTTGGCAGACTTTTTAAGAATACTTGACCGTAAGGTCTTGTTACTAACCTATTATCGCACAAGATAAGGACGCCTGTATCATTTCTGTCACGGATAAGACGGCCAACCCCCTGTTTTAGGGCAATCACTGCCTGTGGTATTTGTATAGAGGCAAATGGATCTTTACCCTGCTTTTCACAATCTTGCATTCTAGCTTGGAGTAGCGGGTCGTCCGGCGAAGTAAAAGGTATTTTATCGATAATGACACAACTAAGCGCATCACCACGTACGTCTACACCTTCCCAAAAAGAGGCTGTACCCAGCAACACCGCATTACCATGACGAACAAATTGTTCGAGAATAATACGCTTTGATGACTGACCTTGCATGAAAACGGGGTAAGGAATACGCTCGCTTAAGCCTTCATACACCAAATGCATCATTCGATAGCTCGTGAACAACATAAAACAACGACCTTTCGATGCAGCTATCACTTCCTTTGCCATTTTTACGATGGCATGAGGCATTAGATCATCATTAATTTCAGGCAAATAACGAGGTAGGCAAAGAAGCGCTTGTGTTTTGTAATCAAACGGGCTTTCAAGCAAAAGTTGATATTTCGGTTTAAGGCCTAAACTATCCGAAAAATGGTTCAATTCGCCGTTCACAGATAAAGTAGCTGACGTGAATATAAATCCCGCTTGGGTTTTTTCTACTAACTCAGCGAACTTAGTCGCAACGTTCAGTGGCGTAATATGTATTTGAACCGTTCTACGTCCAACTTCATACCAATAGCTGTAACCCGTTTCGTTAATATCAAAAACACGCTCTAACTTGCCCTTTAAAGAAAGCGTGCGTTCAAACAATGGTTCTATTTTATCGCTACGGTCTAAGCAGGTCTTAAGCACTTGATACAAAAAGGCCAAATCAGAAATTACACGGTGAATCGCGTCACAGATGTACTTCTCTTTCAGTACGTTTCGCCAGTCTCCTTTTGCGCCTTCAAGTGGAAACACTAAACGAAAATCTGCCACCGCCGTTTCTAATTTATTGAGTGTTTTTCCGAGTTGCAGCATATCAGGAATGTCAGCTCGATAAACGACGCGTATGTCGGTAATAAGTTCTTGCAATTGCTTAGTACTAAACGATTCGCCGAAGTAGTCACACGCAATTTCTGGTAGCTGGTGAGCTTCGTCAAAAATATAACTATCTGCTGTTGGCATGAGTTCGGCAAAACCACTGTCTTTCACAGCCATATCCGCAAAAAAGAGATGGTGGTTAATTACGACAAGGTCGGCATCCATTGCACGTAAACGAGCTTTTCGAATATAGCATTCTTGGAAATCAGGACACTCTTTACCTAAACAATTGTCTGCTGTGGAATTTACGTATGGTAAGACTTTTGCGTCTTCTTCGATGCCGACACAGTCCGCCAAATCCCCGTTGTTGGTTTCAGTTGCGAATTTTGCCACCATGGCAAGTTGGTGCATAACATCAGGATCATCAGTTGGTACGTGACTTACATGTTGACTAAGGCGATATAAACACAAATAGTTTGCTCGGCCTTTGAGCAATGCGACTTTTCGTCCCGCATTGAGCGCCTTAACAAGCTCTGGTAAATCACGATGGAACAACTGTTCTTGCAATGCTTTTGAGCCTGTTGAAATGATGATTTTCTTGTTGCTTTTGAGCGCTGGAGCCAAATACGCAAAGGTTTTCCCCGTTCCTGTTTCAGCTTCCACAACACACGTTGCACGTTCGGCAATGGCATTTTCAACATGAACGGCCATATCAATTTGAGGTTGTCTTGGTTGGTAACCTTGAAAGTGACGAGCAATAGGCCCGTTGTCCGAGAATAACTGCTTGATGGGGGCAAACCTAGAATTACGTAAATTGCACAAATTGTATAGAGAGCGAAATACACATTCAAGGTGAAAGTGCTTTATCTTTAAAGCAATAACCTGTCATTATTGACCTAAAAAATAGCACTAAACCCACACATCCAGATGATCGTTTTCATCTTCATCTTTCGCACTGTCACGCTGTAGTTCTGATTCTTTTTCTTGCTTTTTTAACTCAGTTAACATCTTTTCGCGTCTTTTTTTGATAGCTTCGACCCGATTCCCAACGACACCAGCAATACTAAATGCTTGTTGGTGATGAACGTCTAATCGAACTATTTTTCCCATGTAGGGAATAAATGCATCCATACTTTCCTCCAAAAATGCCGCTCATTTCCAAATATCGGCATTAAACAGTAACACGAGGTAGGTACACTAAAAACTAATACCTATTTAGTATATTATCGGCAGTTATAATTTATTCTTAAATTACTAAAAATTTCACTTGCCAAAGCCAAAGTTGGTATGTTTATCTATAAAGGTATTATACGAACAACCAAAACTGAATAAGGTTCGAAAAATGTTAAATATCCTGACAACTGTTTTCCATCATCACCATCACGCATCGGAATAACCCGTCAGGTATTTCGCTGGTAGGTTATTCCTAAAAAGGGACCTCCGGCGACACAAGCACTCTGAATTACTTTCGCCCCGAGGTCCAACCTTGGGGTTTTTAGTTTTAGACTATAGGAAAGTAAAATGAGTTCTACAAATCGACTTAGAATAGCAATTCAAAAATCAGGCCGTCTTTCAAAAGATTGCCAATCACTCCTTAAGCAATTGGGCGTAAAGCTTAATCTTCGCGAAGAGCGTTTAATTGCACACTCAACAAACATGCCTATCGACGTTCTTCGTGTTCGGGATGATGATATACCGGGTCTTGTTATGGACGGCGTATGTGACCTAGGCATTGTTGGCGAAAACGTCCTCGTTGAAGCGCAAGCGGAGCGTTTGAAAGGTGGGCAACCAGCTGAAGTTGAGAAACTAAGTTCGCTCGATTTCGGTTATTGTCGATTAGCGCTCGCATGGCCACAAGAATTAGGTCCTCAGTCAAAGTCTTGGTTTCAAGGTAAACGTATTGCAACAACCTACCCTCAAATCTTAAAAAACTACCTAAAAGCGGAAAACATCAATGCACAAGTAGTTGTGCTAACGGGTTCGGTTGAAGTTGCTCCTCGTGCAGGCCTCGCAGATGCCATTTGTGATTTGGTTTCAACAGGTGCAACGCTTGAAGCCAATGGCCTAATGCAAGGTGACACCATCCTCGAATCAAACGCCTGTCTAATTAAGAATCCGACAATGAGTTGCCCCGATAAAGCGGCACTTATCAATAAACTATTGCCGCGTTTGAAAGGCGTTCGCCAAGCTAAAGAAAGCAAATACATTATGTTGCACGCGCCGAAAGCAAAATTAGACGAAATCTGCGCATTGTTACCTGGAACTGGACAGCCAACATTACTGGCACTAGCTGGCAGCGATGAGCTGGTTGCGCTTCATATGGTCAGCAGTGAAACGCTCTTTTGGGAAACCATGGAAGAATTAAAAGCCTTGGGTGCAAGTTCGATTTTGGTTATGCCAATCGAAAAAATGATGGAGTAAGCGCATGATCGTTTGGAATGAGGTTAGCGAATCGATGCAAAAATCTGCTCTTTGCCGTCCTGCAATTGCAGTAAGCGAGAAAGTGATGGCAGTTACTACATCGATTATAGAGTCTGTAAAAAACCAAGGCGACGAGGCTCTCCTAGAAATGGCGAAGAACTTTGATAATCGTAAATCGCCTAGACTATTAGTACCACAAGAAGAAATAGAGCAAAGTACGTCAGCACTAAGTACAGAGTTAAAAGAAGCTATCGAACGAGCTTATCAAAATATCAGGACATTTCATGAATGTCAGAAACCGTCCGATATCAGCGTAAAGACGCAGCCGGGTGTCGACTGCATGTTGAAATTTCAAGCGATTGAATCTGTCGGTCTTTATGTCCCTGGCGGCAGCGCACCTTTGCCAAGCTCCGTATTAATGCAAGGAGTGTGCGCACAACTAGCTGGTGTAAAAACGATTGTCTTGGCCACACCGGTAAAAGGCGATGACTCAATTCACCCTGCAATTCTTTACGCTGCGAAACTCTGCGGTATTAATACCATTGTTGAAGCTGGTGGCGCTGGTGCAATCGCGGCAATGGCGCTTGGCACGAGTACTATCCCCAAGGTTAATAAAGTTTTTGGCCCAGGAAATAGCTACGTAACAATGGCAAAACAGTTACTTTCGCAGCAATTGCCAGGTTTTGCGATTGATATGCCAGCAGGCCCCTCAGAGGTGTTAGTGATAGCGGATGATGGTGCGAATCCAGCCTTTATCGCCGCAGATTTATTGTCACAAGCAGAGCACGGTGAAGATTCACAGGTTATTCTACTTTGCACCTCTGAATCAGTAATCCAAGAGACAAAAGTAGAAATTGGACAACAACTTAAAGCACTTTCTAGGGCAAACATCGCGAGAGCCGCGCTCGAGAACAGCAGTTTCATCTTAACCGAATCACTTGAGCAAGCGTTTTCAATAAGTGCAGAATACGGTCCAGAGCACTTAATACTGCAAATACGTCGCGCGGACGATTATCTGGACCAAGTTAAGAATGCAGGCTCGGTGTTCGTCGGTGACTTTACACCTGAATCAGCAGGCGATTATGCCTCTGGTACCAATCACGTATTGCCAACATATGGCTACAGTAAAGTGTATTCGAGCCTCAACTTATTAGACTTTTATCGCACTTACACGGTTCAACAAATTACTCAAAATGGGCTGCAAGAATTAAGCCGTGCAATTTTGCCTCTAGCTGAGGCGGAAGGGTTAGATGCTCATGCAAACGCCGTCACTATTCGCCTTGGAGTACAACAATAATGACTGTTATTTCGTTACCAGAAAACATTGAAAATTTAAAAGCGTATAGCTCCGCCAAAAGCGAGAAAATAGTTGGTTCTACATGGTTGAATGCCAATGAAAGTCCTTATGCGCAGTCTTTTACTTTGACTCTTGATGATTTAAATCGCTATCCAGATCCACAGCCTGTAGCGGTTATTAACGCCTATGCAGCATACGCTGAACTCACTAGCGACCAAGTACTTATGACACGTGGCGCAGATGAAGGGATTGAGTTGCTGGTTCGCACCTTTTGTGGTCTCAAACAAGATAGCATCACAATTTTTACACCGACCTACGGCATGTACAAAGTGACTGCGGATACGCACAACATTGCCATCAATGAGTTGTCTCAATCCGATTTGCAATCGTTATCGGCAGCTGAAATCGCCTCTCGGTCTGCACAAAGCAAGCTTGTTTTTATCTGCAATCCTAATAATCCAACTGGCGCTACGATTCAGCCAGCCAAAATTGCTGAAATAGCCACCGCACTTGCTGGTCAGGCAATTGTTGTAGTCGATGAAGCTTATATTGAATTTTCTGATGCGTTAACTGCGTGCAAACTCATCAATGATTTCAGTAATTTAGTTATATTGAGAACGCTCTCTAAAGCCTTTGCGATGGCTGGACTTCGTTCTGGGTTTACACTTGCTCAAGCGAAAACCTTAGCGCCGATTCGAAAAGTAATTGCGCCTTATCCGGTGTCAACGGTCGTAGCCTCAATTGCAGCGAGAGTCTTATCGCCAGATTCAATCACTCAAATGAAACGACAAGTGACAATCCTAAACAGTGCCAAAGCTAAACTAATTGGATGGTTAACCAACTCAAACGCGGTCTTAACTGTGCTTGAAGGCCAGGGTAATTTTGTTACGCTAAAACTCGCTGATGTCACAGCATATGAAGCAGCAAAGACTGCTGGATTGATCATGAGACCTTTCACACTCTATGGTGAATCCGATTGGTTACGCATTTCAATCGGCAGTGAAAGTGAATTAGATAACGTCAAATTATGGCTTGATAGCATTGCAGCAAAAGGAACAAAGTAATGGGACTCACCTTATCTTTTTATCGACCGTGACGGCACCTTAATTGAAGAACCAATTGTAGATAAACAAGTCGACAAACTTGAAAAACTGGCATTATTACCAAATGTCATCCCTGCCCTGCTTGCGTTACAAACAGCAGGTTACCGTTTGGTCATGGTATCAAATCAAGATGGGCTTGGAACAGCCAGTTTTCCAAAAGACACGTTTGACGCCCCTCACAATATGATGATGCAAATTTTTGAGAGCCAGGGTATCCAGTTTGATGAAGTGTTGATATGTCCCCACTTTAGCAAAGACAATTGTAATTGCAGAAAACCGAAAACAGCATTGCTCACTGACCTAATGCGATCGGGTAAAGTAGACCTCGCTCGCTCTTATGTCATAGGTGACAGACAAACAGACATTCAATTGGCTGAAAACTTATGCATTCAGGGAATTCTCTATACTGAAAATAGTTGGCCTGCGATTGTTACTCAATTGACGACATCAAACAGAGAAAGTTTAATCACGCGTAACACCAAAGAAACCCAAATCGCTGTCAAAGTAAACCTCGACCGCACAAAATCTGGTTCAGTCGATACAGGTCTTGGCTTTTTCGATCATATGCTTGATCAGATAAGAACACACGCAAACATCTTATTGGATGTAAAAGCATCAGGCGACTTACACATTGACGAACATCACCTTGTGGAAGACGTTGGTATAGCACTAGGAAAAGCACTCAAAGAAGCATTAGGCACAAAAGCGCAAATTGCGCGCTATGGATTTTCTCTGCCAATGGATGAATGCAAAGCCGAGTGCCAATTAGATTTGTCTGGTCGTGCTTCCTTTGTTTTAAATGCCAATTTCTCACGAGAAAAAGCGGGTGACTTAGACGTGCAAATGGTCGAACATTTTTTTAGATCATTAGCAGACAATGCCGAAATTTCGTTGATATTGTCAGTATCCGAGGGTAACTGCCACCACCAAGTCGAAGGTTTATTCAAGGCATTTTCACGCGCCTTGAGAATGGCTGTCGCTGCGGATAAATCTCAGCAAACAGCAAGCTCAAAGGGGTGTTTATGATAGCCATAATAAACACAGGCTGCGCCAACATAAATTCCGTTCGATTTGCTTTTGAGCGTCTTGGTGTAAATCCTGACGTAATTTCAAATCCTGAGGAATTGAGCCGCTATGATCGCGCCATACTTCCTGGTGTTGGACACGCACAAGTTGCGATGAAACGTTTAATAGAAACAGGTTGGAATGAAGCGATAAAAGATTACCAAAAACCCTTACTCGGGATTTGCCTTGGCATGCAATTGCTTTGCGAGTCAACTGAAGAAGGCAATGTAACTTGCTTAGGGATCATTCCGGGCCAAATTAAGTTATTGGATACAAAGGGTCATACTACACCCCATATGGGCTGGAATAATTTAGCGCATATACAAAACCATGCGCTGACTAAACAGGTTGAAACGCAGGACCAAGTTTATTTTGTCCATAGCTTCGCTCACGAATGCAACGTCTGCGACTATTGCTCAAGGTGAATATGGCAGCGGATTTTCCGCAATCGTGGCGAAAGACAATTTTGCAGGAATGCAATTTCACCCTGAACGAAGTGCAAAAGTTGGAACACAGCTACTCAATAACTTTTTATCTTGGAATGGACAATAGAACGATGATTATCCCAGCGTTAGATGTATTACAAAATAAAATCGTACGCCTATATCAAGGTAAATACGACACCGCCCAGTTTTATCCTTTTGAAT
The DNA here is from genome assembly GCF_017638925.1 of Pseudoalteromonas xiamenensis. Taxonomy (NCBI): domain Bacteria; kingdom Pseudomonadati; phylum Pseudomonadota; class Gammaproteobacteria; order Alteromonadales; family Pseudoalteromonadaceae; genus Pseudoalteromonas; species Pseudoalteromonas xiamenensis. The sequence goes on along the minus strand of NZ_CP072135.1, from coordinate 568,344 downwards.
TGTCAGCTCGGCTTTTGCAGTATCAGCAAGATGGTGCAAAAAAATTGCATTTAGTGGACCTCGAAGGCGCTAGAGACCCTGAACAAAAACAATGGCAGCATATTCAAAATGCAACTCAAACGCTTGATGTCCCTTTTCAAGTCGGTGGCGGCATTCGTCGCTTCGAAGATGTAAAAGAGTGGCTAAAAGCAGGCGCAAGTCAGGTCGTGATCGGATCCATGGCTGTCGATAAACGAGACGAAGTGGCAAGTTGGATTGAAAAGTTCGGCGCAGAACGTTTTGTTATCGCACTTGATGTGAACCTTTCCAATGATAAATGGGTTCCCGCAACACATGGCTGGCTTGCAGATTCGGAACACGACTTATTCGAACTCGTCGATTTCTACGTCGCGCTAGGCGTCGTTGATTTTCTGTGTACTGACATCAGCAAAGACGGCACGATGAGCGGGCCTTCCTTCGCTCTCTATCAAGCGCTTGTTAGTCACAATCCTGGCCTAAAAGTGCAAGCCTCTGGAGGTGTAAGCTCCATTGAAGACATTCAAAAGCTAATCGAAATTGGTGTTGGTGGGATTATCTTAGGTAAATCGTTGTTAGATGACGCGTTTACCGTTAAGGAGGCCGTTGCATGCTATCAAAACGTATAATCCCATGTTTGGATGTAAAAGACGGTCAAGTTGTTAAAGGGGTTAAATTTAAAGGTCACGAAATCGTCGGTGACATTCTCACTTTAGCCAAGTCCTATTCAGATGCAGGTGCGGATGAACTCGTGTTTTACGAAATTAGCGCCAGTGTCGAAAAACGATTGCTTGACGTCAATTGGGTTACTGAAATTGCTAAACACATCGATATTCCGTTTTGTGTCGCTGGAGGTATCAAGTCCGTTGCCGACGCTGCGAAAGTGCTAGAACAAGGTGCTGATAAAATATCAATCAATAGCCCAGCTATCGCTCGACCGGAGTTGATTAAAGAATTACACGATGAGTTTGGAAAACAGTGTGTGGTTGTCGGTATCGACAGTTTTTATGATGTGCAATCAGGGACTTATCAGGTTTATCAACTAACAGGCGATCCAAATGCGTCAAGTCGTACTCGTTACCTGACGGAAGATTGGGTAAAACGCGTACAGGACTTAGGTGCTGGCGAAATTGTGCTTAATTGCATGAATCAAGATGGTGTACGTAATGGTTACGATATAGAACAACTTTCTATAATTAGACAACAATGCCATATCCCCCTTATTGCGTCTGGTGGTGCTGGTAAAATTGCAGATTTTATTGACGTATTTAAACAAGCTAATGTCGATGGAGCATTGGCCGCGAGCGTTTTTCACAAAAATATAATAGACATTCAAGAGTTAAAGACGGCTCTAGATGCAAATGATGTGGCAGCAAGATTATGCAGATAACACAACAAACAATTAATGAAGTTAATTTTCAAAAGAGTGAATTGATCCCTGCTATCGTCCAAGATAATTTAAACGGCGTTATATTAATGCAAGGATTTATGGACAGAGCAGCTCTGGAGATGACACTTCAAAAAGGCTTGGCGACCTTTTTCTCTCGGAGCAAAAACCGATTATGGACGAAAGGTGAAACATCAGACAACTTTTTAGAAGTTGTCTCCGTACATACGGATTGCGATAAAGACTCGATACTGGTCCTTGCAAAGCCAAAGGGACCAACCTGTCATTTAGGCACGCAAAGTTGCTTCGGCGAAGCAGCGCCATTGCTTTCGTTTATTGGTCAATTACAAACGGTCATTAATGAACGCAAAGAAAGCGATCCAACGAGCAGCTACACAGCGTCTCTTTTTGCTAAAGATATAAGCCGCTCCTGTCAAAAAGTTGGTGAAGAAGGCGTCGAAGTAGCCTTAGCGGCAATGAAAAGTGATAAAGATGAACTACTTAATGAATCGGCGGATTTGATCTATCACCTCAGCGTACTATTAATTCGTTCAGGTTGTTCACTAGAAGAAGTTGCCCAAGTGTTGAAAGAACGCCACAAATAATTTTAATTTAAAGTGAAGGTAAGCTTAGAAAGCTTGCCTTCATCTCCCTTCGCAAATTGACATTCTTTAAATTGTCTTCAATGCCTGTAGATTGGAGCCACCGCCTTTCCTTGGTACAATTCTTTGATTAATCTTGTTGGACCGATATATGAAGTACACTTGGGATATATTCTGCGATGTCATCGATAATTTTGGCGACATTGGCGTAACTTGGCGTTTAGCTAAGGAATTAGCGGCTCGAGAACTTGGGTCTGTTCGCCTTTGGGTAAATGACTTTAATAGTTTCGGCGCAATGCTTCCAGAATTGGAAAGCTGCACCAGTTACGAAACACAAGGCGTTTCAATTGAGCTTTGGCCAAGTAAATTTCCTTCGAATGTCATCCCTGCCACATACGTCATAGAAGCATTCGCCTGTAACTTGCCAAGCGCTTACGTTGAAAATATGCCACGAGAAAGTAAAATTTGGCTAAACCTCGAGTACTTAAGCGCAGAATCGTGGGTCGAATCCTGTCATGGTATGAGTTCTGGTGCCAATATAGTCCCAAAATACTTTTTCTTTCCCGGCTTTACACCGAAAACAGGTGGCGTAATCGTAGAGAAAGACTACCAGTCTAGATTGAACGAGTTTGAGCCAACTACTTATTGGCAACGTCACGATATTCCAGTACCAAGTTCTGATGAACTGCGCATGAGCGTGTTCACCTATGAAGCACAAAGTTGGCAAGCGACGCTTCAAGCACTGTCTATGCTTTCACGTCCTGTTAGTTTAATTGTCCCAAATGGTCGTTCTCTAAACAGCCTGTTACCACTTTTTACGAAAACAACTTCTTGTTATATTTACAAAAATATAAGTTTGTACACAATCCCTTTCTCAACTCAAGAACACTATGACGAGCTTCTATGGAGCTGCGATATAAACTTTGTGCGTGGTGAAGATTCATTTGTGCGCGCTCAACTGGCTGGCAAGCCCTTCGTCTGGCACATCTACAAACAAGATGAAGATGCACATCTCGACAAATTAAGTGCATTTTTGGACTTAGCTCAGGTCCCATCGTGCGTGAAGTCATATCACGTAGCGTTCAATCGCGATGATCTTCAGCTTGAAACTGCAATGAGTATGTTCGATCAGCTCCCTAATTGGCATCAATGGAGCCAAGATTGGCAAGAAAAAAGAATTAATTGTGAAGATTTAGTCACACAACTAGTGAAATTTTTAAATAGCAAAGTATAATTCGCGACATTCAACGTTGAGGAATACTTAGATGAAAACAGCACAAGAACTTCGTGCAGGTAACGTTATTAGCTTTAATAACGAGCCAATGATCGTATTGAAAACTGAATTTAACAAATCTGGCCGTAACGCAGCGGTTGTTAAAATGAAGTTGAAAGGTCTATTAAATAACAGTGGTACTGAGACAGTTCTTAAAGCGGATGAGAAAGTAGATACCATCATTCTTGATCGTAAAGAATGTACATACTCTTATTTTGCTGATCCTATGTACGTATTTATGGATGAAGAATACAACCAATACGACGTAGAAAAAGAGAACCTAGGCGATGCAGTTATGTACATCGTTGACGGTATGGAAGACAAATGTGAAGTAACTTTCTACAACGAAAAAGCAATCTCAGTTGAGCTGCCTACAATCGTTGTTCGTAAAGTTGAGTACGCAGAACCTGCAGCTCGCGGTGATACGTCAGGTAAAGTAACAAAACCTGCTCGCCTTAACACGGGCTACGAGATGCATGTACCTGCATTCGTTGAAATCGGTGATTCAATCGAAATCGACACTCGTACAAACGAATTCCGTAAGCGCGTTCTTTAATCAAACGAGATTATACGCTTTTACGATTAGCGTTGCTGGCTCTTATAAACTCCACGCCTTAGCGAATGGCGGTATATAGTGGCAGTAGCGCTACGTTTAAATTAGGCTGAATCATCGGCCTAATTCCCCACCCTTCTGTAAATTTGACTTTTTGCCACTAAACCTGAATCTTCCCTTTGAAAGCAACCTCTTTGCCTGAGTAGCTAATCATTTCACTCTAAAAAAATGCGTGCAAGAGCGACAAAACCAATTTCAAACGCGATGCTTGGGACCGGATTTTCACCATCGTTCTTTGGGTCAAAATTATTTGCCTTTTCATCCATACCCGTCTATCTATACATTAGCACTTTCTAATATTCTAATGTTTTTTGAGTAAACGTTGTCAGCATTCTGTCTTTCGGCAATATAGCGATTGCATCTATTTGCCTTGTTACATGCTCTGAAAGATCTGAACACGAGGAACTTTAAATGAAAAGAACGATAGTGATCGGGGCTGGATTAGGCGGTATTTCAGTTGCCTATGAGCTTAGAGAAAAACTCCCAAAAGAGCATGAAGTATTGCTCATTGGCGAAGGCAAAGAGTTTCATTTTATCCCGTCAAATCCTTGGGTTGCATTGGGGGAGAGAACACGAGAGCAAGTCGTACTTAATTTAGAACCGTATCTTGCTAAGTACAATGTTCCGTTTGACAGTAGTGGTGTGGCAAATATCAACGCAAAAGAGAACCAGTTAACCAATGGACAAGGTGAGATTTTAACGTATGACTACTTAGTGATTTGCAGCGGACCAAAACTTGCATTTGAAACGATTGAAGGAATTGGGCCTGACGATGGTTTTACGCAATCAATTTGCACAGTCGCACATGCAGAAAAGGCGTACTACGCGTATCTATCGCTCCTTGAAAACCCTGGGCCGGTTCTAGTTGGCGCTGTGCAAGGGGCAAGTTGCTTTGGCCCCGCCTATGAATATATCTTGTCACTTGAAAGTTTACTCAGGAAACACAAAATACGCGACAGAATACCAATGACTTTTGTTACCTCTGAGCCGTATGTCGGTCACATGGGGTTAGGGGGTGTTGGTGACTCAAAGTCACTAATGGAACACGAATTTAGGGAGCGTGGTATAAAATGGATCTGCAACGCCAAAGTTGCAAAATTTGAGGAAAATGTAGCTCATATCGATGAACTAGATAGAAAAGGCCAGATTGAATTTTCGCACGAGCTTCCTTTTAAGATGGCAATGTTTTTACCCCCATTTAAAGGGTCACCTGCAATCGCGCAGGTTCCAGATTTATGTAACCCCAAAGGCTTTGTTCTGACGAATGAATTTCAACAAAGTAACGCCTATCACAACATTTTCGCCGCCGGTGTTTGCGTCGCCATTCCTCCGCTAGAGCAAACACCCGTTCCAGTTGGAGCACCAAAAACAGGATTTATGATTGAATCAATGACGACCGCTATCGTTGAGAATATTTTAAGTCTTGAGCGACAAGAAGAAATGCACACACGACCTACGCTCAATGCAATTTGCTTAGCTGATATGGGCGATAAAGGGGCTGCCTTTATCGCCCTGCCACAAAATCCCCCAAGAAATACTAACTGGACATCTATGGGGAAATGGGTACATGTGGCCAAAATTGCGTTTGAAAAGTACTTTTTGTACAAAGTAAAGCACGGGACGAGTGAACCCATCTACGAGAAATATCTTCTTGGTGCAGTCGGTATTGAACGAGTTAAGAAAGAAGAAAGCTAATTTGAATTTGTAAACTTGTGGAAACGTCTATCTTGTCAGTCAGCAAGTTTTGCTCGCCTACTATCTAGCCGATATGAGTAATAGAAGGCGGCAGAACTTCTGGTAGTTCGTTGTCCCACATTTCTAAGACACTTTCGAAACCATGTCTGGGCCACCAACCTAATTCTCGTTGCGCTAACGATGAGTCGTATATTCGGTCAAGACTTTCAGGTAATGGCCACCCTCGTTGTTGAAATACGTTAGCAAGTTTAGGTGCCTTCTCTTCTATCGTCGCGGCCGCATGGTTTAGTAAATTACAACTATCTGACTGAACAAATGGCGTTTTACCCGAGATTATATACCGTCGAAAGCCGGACAAACGTTTTTCTATTGCATGTCTATGTGCACTGGCAACATCTCTAACATCGATACCACGTGTCATGCGATATACTGCCATTCGGTCTGCAGGTTCAGGGAAACATCGCGACATTTGCAAAACCGTTACCGGTAGATTAAAAACACCTGATATCTTTTGGAGTTTCCTTTCAGCCTCAATTTTACTTGTGTGATAAATCGTTTTCGGTTGCGGCGTAACGTGTTCATTAATCCAACCTGCATGACTCAATGGGGTAGATGCATATCCATACAAGGCCGTTGTACTCGTAAAAACAAAATGCTTAACACCGCATTTAACCCCTTGAAGAGCCAACTGTTCTGTTGCCTCAACATTAATTCGAGTAAATTCAGCGTCACACACTAAACCGACATGGGGCGCGTGGAGTGCTGCTGTATGAACGATAACATCAATGTTTTCTAATGCACCGCCTACAAGCTCTAGATTTTGAACATCCCCAACAATGTCCGTCGTAGAACAAGGCACTCTATCGATACCAATGACATCATGCGATTTCATTAGGTTAATGTAAATTGCACGTCCTACTCTACCTGCTGAACCTGTGATAAGTATTTTCATAGCAACACCCTAGGCTTTTGATACCGTGTAATGGCATCGCTTCATCTGAACAGGAGTTGAGAAGGCTTCACAATACACTATTTAAAAAGAGGGAGCTTAAACTGTAGAAACACCATCAACCTTCTTGTTTTATATCAAAAACAAAAAGGTTGACGTCATTCAGTCGTTTATTACTTAACGCTCGGATGATTGATACCCATCCACGCTTTGAATAGCATCGCTTGACGTTCTGTTGGATTTTCAACTGCTGTAATTACTTTTTCTTTGTCAAAATCTTCTGAAAGCGTCAATGTAGTCGTCATTAATTCATCACGACGAATGAAGTCGACTACCACTTTATCGCCTGGCATAAACACTTCCAACGATGCTTTTAAGCTTTCATGTACCTGTTTTTTATTAAACGCAACGATTTTGTCCTCGCTGGTAAGTCCCGCTTGCCACGCTAAGCTATTTCTTGCTACGTGCGTTAGCGTTAATAGTTGACCGTCAAATTTTGCACTGCCGTCAAATCCAGCTATTGCCTTGGCATCCTCTGGATAGTGGTAAACCAAGCCGACTTTATTGAACAAACCGTCAAAATCTATTATTGCGGGTTTCTCCACATTCTGTTGCCACCAGAGCGAGTAATCGTTGCCACTGACTTGTTTTAAAATGTCCTTAACATCGTCCGCGTTAAAACCTTTTGGCAATTTAAATTGATTGTAGAGTGCTCTATGGACATCTCGATAGCTCACTTTGCCATCACTGTCGTCTAGCAGTTTAATATCAAGCGCCATCGAAACAAGCGAACCTTCAGAATAAATATTTGTCGTAAAGTTCTTGCCGTGATCGCCGCCTTGATTAATCCACTTATCAAGACTCGTTGCTGCAACCGACTGCACTTCCCTACCTGGCGTTTTAAGATGACGATTAACGGATTTAGTTAGGCCTTTCAAAAATTCTTTACTCGTCGAAATTCCGGCATTTAGCAGTAAATAGTCTTCAAAATAACTGGTTGAACCTTCAGAAATCCAAAGTAGGTCGGAATAATTAGGATTTACGTAATCGTAAGGTACTAATCCATCAGGACGGTAGTTTTTTACATTCCACGTATGAATGAATTCATGTGCAGCGGTTGAAATAAAACCTAAGTAGTCTTCACGCTTAGCAAATTTATATCGGGGACGTTGAATTATTGTCGAATTTAAATGCTCAGTCGCACCACCTGCCCCACTCGTCGCGTGCACCATGAAAACATAACGCTCGAAGGGGTATTCATCCCAAATCAAATTACCCGTTTTTACGAGCTTTTTAAGGTCGTCTAGCATGAGCGATTCGTCATAATTACCTTCACCCCAAATCACTAGTTCATATTTCTTACCATCAACATCGAATTTGTGTAACTTATTAATACCCGTTTCAATTGGTGAGTCGATTAAGATGTCGTAATTGTCGGCAACAAACTTATGATTGCTCGGGGATTCCATGCCTGACACCGAACGCCATGTTTTAGGTACGTTTAACTGAACAGAGACGGCTTCCTGCCTAAACGACTCACTAAACATGAAAAAACCCGATGCATCGATAAACGCGTGACTGTCGTCTATGTGACGAGCCTCGGAAGCCCAATTCATTGCCATAAACTTGGTAGGAAAGTTTTACCTCAGTTGGCTCATCTAAATAAACACGCCATGTATTTTTGTCAATTTTGGACCAAGAAAGCTCTGCACCTTTTTTATTCTTCGCACTAAAGAAACGAACACCATTTGCGAGGTCTAAGATTTCATAACGACCTGTGCGCCAATCTGGCAATTGAACATCAATGTGCGCCATGTTGGCTTTTGGCAATGCAACGGTTACATCGGCTAAGTGATGAGTTGGATTAGTGATTGAAAGCGAGTAGTTCACATCCGCGAAAGAGAGCGAGCTAAAAGCCGTAGCCATTGCAAGTGCTGAATATTTAATCGATTTCATGGTATTTACTTAGATTGTTTTTTTCTAACATACCAAAAATTCTATACGCTTTTGTATTTTTTCGCCCAACCACAGCATTTTTAGGACTATTCGCTGGCTAAAAACTTTGTTTCCTGTCAAAGAGGCTTTAATTTTTGCTACCTCGATGCGCAATTTGTTGTAAACTTGACCGTAGTCCAGAGAAACATGTAGTGGTTAATGTTGGTGTCGAACACGCAAGCAAACTTAGAAAAAAGTTAACTCAAGCAATTCAAGCGCGAAAATCCTTAGAAGAAGCACGAAAAGCACAAGTTGAAACATTAACCCAATTCGCTATGCGTCTATCGGTCGGTTGTAAAGGACTAGACGTTTCTTTAGATAATCAATTGGCTAAATTCCGTAGCGCGCTGACAAAAGGTGTCGACTTTGAACACCTAATGCCAATGATTGATCAAATTTCTGGTTTGTTAAAACAACAAGAAGCGTCCTTCGTCACCTCAGAACGTGATCTTGTCAATAGTATCCTTTCAGCGGGTAAACAACTGCAAAAAACGAAAGGCCTTCCTGACGATTCGCGCCGAAATTTACGCCATTTATTGGACCACGAAATCGGTAACGTAAAAGCGCTACGCGACTTCATTCCTTTAATGGAAAAGTTGGTCGATCTGTACCATCAGGCCTTACAAGCGAAATTGAAGGCTGCCGGTTCAGATGGTTCATCGAGTGAAACCGAGCAGTATGTTGAACTCGCACGTGATTTATTGGCCTTATCAAATGAGCTAATGTTTGATGAAGACGTTTCCGACGAAGTCAAAGCCGTAAAAAATGGCATTGCGCTAACTGATTCAGCGGATAAATTACTCGATGCTTCGATTGCGATCATTCGTATTGTCGTTAAAAGCATTGCGCGTGAACGCCAAACTGCGCAAGGTTTTTTGATTTCGTTAAATCAAACACTCGAAGAATTAAATCAATCTATTGTTCAAACAAGTGAGCAATCTAAGAGTGTCAATTCAGCGCTACAAACACTGAATTCTCAAATAGAATCAAAAATTAAAAATCTCTCTAACGCCACTCAGTCAGCAACCTCAATCGTTGAGTTAAAGGCATTAGTTGATGATGAACTCAAATCGCTAAGCAAAGATTTGGTTGAACGCGAACGATTAGAACAACTTGAGAAGTCGGCCCTGATCGCAAGTTTCGAATTTATCAACGAACGCGTTAATCAGCTGGAATCTAAAGTCAACAACTACAAGAAAAGACTGACTGAACAACGATTTAGAAGCCTGTTAGACGGATTAACTAAATTACCTAACCGCGCGGCATTTGACGACAAGTACAATCAAGAATTTCATATCTACTCAACGACTAAATCTGATGTGACTTTGGTCGTCATCGATGTCGACCATTTTAAGTCGATAAATGACAAATATGGCCACAGCGCGGGCGATAAAACTTTACAAGTCATTGCAAGAGCACTAAAAATGTCTATAAGGAAGTCGGATTTTATCGCTCGATATGGTGGTGAGGAGTTTGTACTGTTAATGCCAGGTATGCCGTTGGAAGAGGCAAATGGCCCCTTAGAAAAGATCCGTAAGACCATAAAGAGTATCCCATTTAAGTTTAAGGACAAAGAAGTAGAAATTACCATTTCACTGGGTGCGACTCAGTTGAAAGAAGGAGATACCCCTTTGACTGCTTTCGATAGAGCCGATGATGCGCTTTACGAAGCGAAAAACAGTGGTCGTGATAGGGTTTGTCTCCGCCAATAAAAAGGAGAGTGTCTATGCATGTTCAGCTAAATCCAACCGGAGTATTGAATTTACTTTCTCAGTTGGAAGTGGATTTATTACAGCAATCTTCAACCAGTGAGCGTTATAGACTATTCAGAAATTGTGCTCTTGCCGTGTTAAATGTCGGGAGCCATACTGACTCAAGTTCTGAGATTTATAATAAATATCAAGATTTTGATATTAAACTCATCACCCGCGAACGCGGCCTGAAAATCGAATTAACAAACCCACCAGAAACAGCCTTCGTGGATGGAAGCATTATTACTGGTATCCACGAGCATATCTTCTCAGTCATTCGAGATATGCTTTTCATTTGCCAAAAATACGCGCAAGACATTACCGAAGCAAAAGAAATTACGCACATGGTCTTTGACATGTTGCGAAATGCCAATGCGCTACGTGTCAATACAGATCCGAACATGATCGTATGTTGGGGTGGTCATTCCATTAACGAGATTGAATACAAATACACGAAAGAAGTTGGCTATCAGCTTGGTTTACGCGGTCTAAATATTTGTACTGGGTGTGGGCCTGGTGCAATGAAAGGCCCGATGAAAGGTGCAACCATTGGTCACGCTAAGCAACGTATCACGGACAATCGCTATCTAGGTTTAACTGAACCAAGCATTATTGCGGCCGAGCCGCCGAATCCTATCGTTAATGAGCTTGTGATACTCCCAGATATCGAAAAGCGGCTCGAGGCTTTTATACGTGTTGCTCACGGCATTATTATCTTCCCAGGCGGCGCAGGTACGGCAGAAGAGTTACTTTATTTGCTTGGCATCATGTTACACCCAGAAAATGCGAAGCAAAAGCTTCCCGTTATTCTTACTGGCCCTAAAGAGTCAAAAGCGTATTTCGAAGAACTCGCGAAGTTTATTGAAAAGACGCTAGGTAAAGAAGCATTGGGCAAATTTGAGATCATTGTCGATGACCCAGTCCAAGTGGCTCAAAAACTGAAAGAAGCCATGCCAAAAGTACGGGAATATCGCAAGAACGAAGGTGATGCCTATTACTTCAACTGGACGCTTAAAATTGAACACGAATTTCAAATGCCATTCGCCCCAACCCATGAAAATATGGCCAATCTCGATCTCCATTTAGAGCAAGAGAAACAACAGTTAGCGGCCAATCTTCGACGCGCTTTTTCTGGCATTGTAGCCGGCAACGTGAAGGATGAGGGACTTAGAGCAATCAAGCAATTTGGTCCTTATGAATTACATGGCGATAAAACCTTGATGGTTGAAATGGATAAGTTGCTTCAAGCATTTGTTGAACAAGGAAGAATGAAGTTACCTGGCAGCAAATATATACCTTGTTATAAAATCAATGCATAAACCAAATATCCTGATCATCGATGCGCTTAATTTAATTAGGCGCATCTACGCTGTAGAAGAAAAACACACTCAAGATCCAAAAGCGCTTATCATTGCGTGCAAAGCTCGCGTTCACAAAGCGTGTGCAAGGCTCCTAAAGTTGAAACGCTTTCAATATGCTGTCGCCATATTTGATGGTAGAAATAGCTGGCGCTATCAATACTATCCCAAGTATAAATTCAGTAGAGCGCCAATGCCTGAGATACTAAAGGCAAATTTACAACACGTGGCTTCAGGTTTTGAGCTTGCTGGAATAGCCGTTTATTACCCAGAAAACGACGAAGCGGATGATGTGATTGCTGCGCTCTCAAACAAAGTTACGCAGGTTAACCTTGATAGTACCATTGTGTCTACCAACAAAGGTTTTCTACCATTGCTCACTCAGACAGTGTCTATTTATGATTATTTTCAACAATGTTTTATAGAAGAAGCGCAAGTAGAAAAGAAATTTTCGCTTAATACACAGCAATTGATCGATTTCTTTGCTCTCGTTGGAGACAAAACAAACGACATTCCAGGTGTTAAAGGTATTGGAAAACAAACCGCTCTAACCTTGCTAGCTCAACATGGTTCTGTCGATAATGCCGTCACAGCAGAAACGCTAGAGAGTAAAGTAGCGCAAAAACTACAAAGTGGCATTGATGATTTTATTCTGAGTAAAGCACTTTTAACGCTAAGAACAGATATAGATCTTGGTATAAGCTTGAGGGATTTGCGAATTTCGACTTCGTTAGTCGCAGAGTCCTGATGCAAAATGATTTGTTTGGTATAGTAAATGCGAGAATTTGTGGCTTGTACTAATTATGATTAAAAAGATACTCCAATACGTTTTTCTTGGACTAGCTGTGTATGCGGGCATCGTCATGTTAGTGATCAATTTTTATAAAGACGACCCGAGCGCGATGATTTGGCAAGACCGCGAAGCATTCAATAAGCGTTTTATTGAGAAACTGTCTGTCGACAGCGACATCGTGCTTGATGAAGTATTAGAAACACTTGGTAGCCCTGATTTAACTTACGTTAAAAAAAGCGAAGAGAATGTCATGCAAATCGTTTTTTATCGAACTCAGCTAGTAAAGCCAGACGGCATTACAACACAAGACGAATGCACTGGATTACTGTTTGAGAACGGTAAGCTCACGTTATGGAATCTCGAGCGCAATGATTGCCTATCAAAAAGGTTTTGATCATTAATGAGCGCTTATCCGAACGCTATTTTCCTACAAAAGCTAATCGAGCGAACACACCAACTTCTACGCCTATACTACAACAAAAACCAATGGCATCACATTACGCCTCTACTGGCCCAATTAAGTGATGCTTACATACAGCTCTACTCACAAAATCCAGTCGCACTTCAAGCTCAACTCCAGATTTACATTAAATCTCAAGGTTACACGACTAACATGGTCGTAAACGAAGTGGTTCTTGTCCTCGCAGTGTGTAAACACTTCGGTTATTCAGAGAAAGTGACTGCGGAATTAGTTTCAGCCTGTTTAGCAAACTACTTATGCGTTACCAATGAAAACAACGCGATGGCAAGAAGTGAACCGGTTTCAACCCAAACAAAAAAACAATGGCAATTTAGGCATCATCTCGCCGTAAAATTATTTGAGCGAAGCGGCACTACTACAAATGAAATCACGCATATCTTAATGCGCCTAACGAAATATCAAAAAGCCCTCAACTACCCTGACCTTATTAACCTCTATGACTTTAAAACACTCATCGTTGCGGTTGCCGATTTGATTGCAAGGCGCATTACGCCAAAAAGTTCGAATGAAAAAACCAACCCACTAAAAGACACATTAAAGGAACTGTACTTAAGCGCTGCAAGTGAGAAAGTGCGTACAGTTTTAAAAGCACTGGTTGCAGAGCTTGAATACCCTTTTCCTGGCCAACTCACCCGCTATAAGGGTTATAATGCTTTTTGTTTGAAACATGCAAAAACGCACACCGAACTTTGTGTCGTGAACGACAAAAAGCAGCTCCAAACGATAACAACAGAGCAGCATTTACACTTTAGACAATCAAGTATTCCGCTTGTAGATCCTACGCTTATTTTCGGTATTTGGTTCGCAAGAAAGCAAGTAGACGACATCCGTTCTGAAGAAGCTGAACAACCGAGTGTTATCGAAACTGCTGTAGAACTAGGTCATCATGATTTCGTGAGTTATCAACAAATAGAAAAAGCGCTTTCGTGTCATCCAAATCTTGTTGAACGACTTTTGACAGCCGCACGTCAATACAACAAACAGCAACAAAAAGCAGGCGGGCTAAGGCACAGTTTAACAATGGTGGGACTCGATAATGCCGCGCTTATGTGTCAGCGTGTACTGCTCGAGCAGAGTCTTGAAGACTATGCACATCCATTGATGGCTGAAGTGTTAAGTCGCTATGCCATCACATTAAAAGCGGTGCAAGCCTATACGGCGTTACAAACGACCTATCATTTCGAAGCGATTGCCGGCCCGTTTACCGCATATGTTTATTACTTATTATGCACCTATCAGGATATTAAGTGGCAAATACCGGATGTCGAATTCGAACAAGAGGCCAAACCGCTCAGTTATGCGTATATTTTCGGCATTAGCTCGGTAGATAACAAAACCGTGTGCGAATCAATACAAGCACATTTTTCTTTTAGCGGTGCGCATAAAGCCTTTATTTCCTCAGAACTTTCATCAAAAGACCAGCTAATCGGTTTGTCCAAAGCAATGGTATTCATTAAGCTTGCCGTTTATCGACTTTTAAAACCCGAAGTCCCGTTCTCTGCTTGGCAAAAAGCATTAATCCAAGAACAGCTAAATAGTCTTTCGGTGATTGATTTTGAGCATTTTGTTGGAAAAATCATTGAACAAGCACCTTATAACCCAATCTAATTGCTCATCATTTCTTCAATAGATTGTACTGATAACTAACATAAATAGCATTTATGTCTATTAAGCATTCCAAACTGGAATAAGTATGAATAAATTGCTATAAAACGCGCTTAATTTTTCAAGCGAATCCCAAGCCTACAAACCAGATGCTACACTGATACTTTTATCGTCAGCAGTAGTCGTAGGCGCATTATTGATATAGGAACTAGATATGGCAAAGCAAACCATTACGGTGATCCGTGGCGACGGTATCGGCCCAAGCATCATTGACTCAGCGATCGAAATCTTAAACGCAGCAGGCTGTGACTTTGAGTATGAGTTCGTTGATGCTGGCTTAGCAGCGCTAGAAAAAACGGGCGAGCTTCTTCCAAAAGAAACTTTAGAAGCTATTGAGCGTAACAAGATCACGTTAAAAGGTCCACTTACAACACCTGTTGGCGAAGGTTTTACGTCAATCAACGTAACTTTACGTAAACAATTCAACCTATACGCAAACGTGCGCCCAGTGAAATCGTTTGAAGGCACTAAAGCGCGTTACAACGACATCGACATTATTACTGTTCGCGAAAACACGCAAGGTATGTATTCGGGCCTTGGCCAAGTTGTCTCTGCTGATGGTTCTGAAGCTGAAGCAATGTCAAAGATCACACGTGAAGGCGCTGAAAAGATCGTTACTTTTGCGTATGAACTAGCACGTCGCGAAGGTCGTAAGAAAGTGACAGCAGTGCACAAAGCAAACATTCTTAAGTCAACATCTGGTTTATTTTTGAAAGTTGCGCGCGAAGTTGCAGAGCGTTACCCAGATATCGAATCAGCTGAAATGATCGTTGATGCAACCTGTATGAAACTGGTCATGACGCCTGAAGAATTCGACGTCATCGTAACAACAAACCTGTTCGGCGACATTCTCTCTGACCTTTGTGCAGGCCTTGTAGGTGGTCTAGGTATGGCTCCTGGCGCAAACATTGGTGAAGGCGCGGCGATTTTTGAAGCTGTACACGGTAGTGCTCCTGACATCGCAGGCAAAAACCTTGCAAACCCTACATCAGTAATCCTTGCTTCTATCCAAATGCTTGATTACCTAGGCATGCCAGAAACTGCAGAAAAGATTCGTGCAGCTGTTGCAGATGTAATTAAATCAGGTGATCGTACAACTCGTGACCTCGGTGGTACGCATGGTACAACTGATTTCACACAAGCGGTAATTGAACGCCTTTAATTTGCCGTTTTAGTTGAAAAAAGCCAACGCAATGCGTTGGCTTTTTGTTTTTTGAATAATTTTGCCTTTTGCTATGTTTTAAATAAACTCCTTGCATTATTCCTCCGAAATGCCTGCTACTAAAAAAAATATATGCAACTTCTCTATAACAGGGTTGACATAGAAATCTAAAAAGCATACAAATAGTTCATTACTGAAACAGATTACAATGTCGCCAAAATGAAAAACGTATTCGCTATCGTCAACGTCCTAGTACTGGTCTTAGTCTTAAGTCTAGCGGGGTCGTATTAGATAGCATTTGGCTAAACAACCCCGCAAATTTGCGGGGTTTTTTTTTAACTAAAATCAGTATCTCTGCGTATAGCGGTTAATTGTTGGAAGTGAAGTTCTCTCGAATTGACCACTGATACTCAAAAATTGGCTTTACGCTAATTTGTCAGTGAAAACTCGCATAACGGTGTGAGTATTCGCTGTATCGCAGATGTATTGGCTTCAATCACAACTGAGGAATGAGGATGAACGAGCAATATAATGGCTCTCAATTAGTTGTAAAAGCGCTACAAGCACTCGATGTAAAATACATCTTTGGCTACCCGGGTGGCTCGGTGCTAGATCTTTACGATGCACTTTTTCAACAATCAGAGATAGAGCATATCTTAGTACGTCATGAGCAAGCAGCAACACACATGGCTGACGGTTTCGCACGTAGCACAGGCGAAGTGGGTGTCGTTCTTGCGACATCAGGACCAGGCGCAACAAACTGCGTAACAGGCATCGCGACAGCTTACATGGACTCTATCCCGATGGTTGTGCTCTCAGGCCAAGTTCCTTCAAATCTAATTGGAGACGACGCGTTCCAAGAAACAGATATTGTTGGCTGTTCACGCCCTATCGTAAAACACAGTTTCAATTGTCGCCATGCTGAAGAAATCCCAACTGTACTTGCGAAGGCGTTTTTCTTAGCAAAATCAGGACGTCCTGGACCCGTTGTTGTTGAATTACCGAAAGATATACTTAACCCAGCACAGTTCTTTGATTTCAAAATGCCTGAAAACATTGAAATGCGTACATACAATCCAAATGTTAAAGGCCATCCAAAACAAATTAAAAAGGCTGTAAGTGCGATACTGGGTGCCAAGAAGTTAGTTGTATATTCTGGTGGTGGTATTGTTCTGTCGAATACCTCTTTGCAACTCACGCAGCTTGTTGAATCACTTAACGCGCCATGTACGAATACCTTAATGGGATTGGGTGGGTTAAGTGGCACGCACCCTAATTTTCTCGGCATGCTTGGTATGCATGGTACGTTAGAAGCAAATAAAGCAATGGCCAATGCCGATGTTATTCTAGCGCTTGGCGCACGTTTTGATGATCGAGTTACGAATAACGTACAAAAATTCTGTCCCGATGCCACGATCGTGCATGTTGATGTTGACCCAACATCAATCTCAAAAACTGTAAAGGCACACATTCCTGTTGTTGGTTGTCTAGCGACAGTACTCGAGCAACTACAAAGCGCAATTGACGCATCGAAAGACCGTATCGACCGAAGTGCACAAGAAGATTGGTGGTATCAAATCACCAAATGGCGTGAACAAAACTGCTTAAGCTTTGATGCCTCCGGCGAAAAAATCAAGCCGCAGGAAGTTATCCGCAAGGTTTATGACATTACTAACGGCGAGGCGTACGTTTGTTCCGATGTAGGTCAACACCAAATGTTTGCCGCACAGCACTACCCTTTTAAGAATCCTCGTCAGTGGATTAACTCGGGAGGCCTTGGCACCATGGGCTTTGGTCTACCTGCAGCGATGGGTGTAAAAGTTGCGTTCCCCTCAAGCGAAGTAATCTGCGTAACAGGCGATGGCTCTATTCAAATGAACATTCAAGAGCTCAGCACCTGTTTGCAATATGGCTTAAATGTGAAAATTGTATCACTCAACAACCGTTCGTTAGGAATGGTTAGACAGTGGCAAGACATGCTGTACGGTGGTCGTCATGCCAGTTCCTACATGGAGTCATTACCTGACTTCGTCAAACTAGCAGAAGCCTACGGCCACGTTGGTATTAAAGTCGATACGCGAGACCAACTTGATGAAGCCCTTGAGAGAGCATTCAGCATCAATGACCGATTGGTGTTCTTAGATATTTGTGTCGATGAATCTGAACACGTATATCCAATGCATATAAAGCTAGGCAGCGTTGACGAAATGTGGCTTAAAAAGGGAGTAAAAGCATAATGAAACGTATCTTAGCTATCTTACTTGAAAACGAGCCGGGTGCATTGTCAAGAATTGTTGGTCTGTTTTCACAACGAGCCTATAACATCGATTCATTGACTGTTGGAACAACCGATGACCAAACGCTTTCGCGTATCACCATTACCACTCATGGTGACGACCGAGTGGTTGAACAGATAACCAAACAAGTAAACAAGTTGGTTGATGTATTAAAAGTGCTCGATCTAACTGAAATGCAACACATTGAACGCGAATTACTGTTAGTCAAGGTGTATGCAAGGGATGAGCAAAGCAGAGCCGCAGTAACACGTGTGTGCGATGTGTTTCAGGGTTCAATCATCGACATGGGTAAGCAGAGCTACACTTTACAGATGGTCTCAGGTAAAGACAAAATTGAATCTTTCCTAGATATGTTAAGACACGAAACCGACCTTATTGAGGTGGTTCGAAGTGGAACCGTTGGCATAGGTCGCGGTGATAAAGCACTGAGAAGTTAGACAAAATAAAAGGGGCTTTTAGCCCCTTTTATTTAATTCGAAAGCGTAACTATTATGGGTTAACGCTATCTTTCAAACCTTTACCAGGCTTGAATGAAGGAATGTTTGCTGCAGAGATTTGAATTTCTGCGCCAGTTTGTGGGTTACGACCTGTACGAGCTGCACGCTCTTTAACAGAGAAAGTACCAAAACCAACCAGTGCTACTGCATTCCCATCTTGAAGAGATTTAGTAACAGCACCTGTGAATGCGTCTAATGCACGCGCAGCCGCTGCTTTAGAAATTTCTGCATCCGCCGCCATTTTTTCAACTAGTTGAGCTTTATTCATCGTTTGATTCCTATTCTTTATTTTTATGCCTTAGCAAATCCTATACTTATGCATTTTTACTGCGTTGGCAACTACTAAATGCATCATTTTTAACTTTATCGATGAAATTATCATTCTATGTTTTTGTTTTAGGTAATTATAAATGCAACTCATCGTTTGCTGTTAACATTACTAGTCCCTAAGGCTCAGTTTAAGGGACGTTTGAGCCAATAGAATAAAACAAACCGACCAACTCGTTCCAAACCACAGAACAAACTCAATTCGCTCAAATTGAAGTGTGAGCAGGTTCAAATTTTCCGCTGCTAGGTAGCTGATAGAGCAACCCAGACTCAGCAAAAATAGTTGAGAGAATGTATTCAACTTGAAAATAAACGACAGACTTTCCCGGACTGTGAACACAAAACAAACCCAGAGTAATACAATGTAATCTGGAAGCATCGCGTCGTCATAGCGAAATAAACCTAGAAATGAGAGTGTTTGCTCTACAAGTAACAAAGAAGGTAAAAGGACCACCGTATCTAAACGAGCTTGCCGTTTGTCTCGATTTGATAAATACAGCAATAACGCAATAACTACTAAACACTCAACAGCTTTACCTCGAAATAGCGCGGTTGCCCACCACGCTATTTGAAACAAAATGCCATTAATAGCTAAGCGCATTGAGACAGTCTGATGTTCTAGCGCTCGGTTTTCGTGCGACTAAATGTACGGCACTGGTTGCACGTTGTTTGAATGCGCCTTCACAATAACAAAAATAAAACGTCCAAAGGCGGTAAAAAGATTCATCGAATTTCGTTCTATCCAAGTTAGGCCACGCATTTACAAATCGTTCGTGCCAGTGTTTTAAAGTATGCGCATAATGCAGACCAATATCATGAAGGGCATGTACGACCAAGTTGGTACTTTCACGAATGTGCTTAGTCATTTGTTCAACTGAAGGCAAACAGCCCCCAGGAAAAATATATTGTTGAATAAAGTCAGAGTTTTTCAAGTAATGATCATAACGCTGGTCAGCAATCGTGATCGCTTGGATTAACATTAAACCATTCTCTTTAAGTAGTGCATTACATTTCGTAAAGAATCCCGCAAGATATTCGTGCCCTACAGCTTCAATCATCTCTATTGAAACCAGCTTGTCAAACTTCCCTTCTAGCTCACGATAGTCCTTCTTAAGTAAGGTTATCTTATGCTCGAGATTTTTTTCCGCGACTTTTTCCTTAACATAGCTAAATTGCTCTTCAGATATGGTCGTGGTCGTCACGTACACGCCATAATTTTCAGCCGCGTAGAGTGCTAAAGCCCCCCACCCTGTGCCGATTTCGACGAGTGTTTCGCCTTCTTTTAAATCAAGTCGTTCACAAATTGCGCGCAGTTTATTTTGCTGAGCCTCTTCAAGTGACTCCGTTGGGTGTGAAAAGATTGCGCTCGAATAAAGCATTTCTTCACTTAAAAACGCCGTGTAGAGGTCGTTTCCAAGATCATAATGCGCAGCAATATTTTTCTTCGATTGCGCTTTCGTATTTCGATTCAGGCGATGCTTTACTTTATTTGAAATCGCAGTTAACCAACTAAATTGCTTCTCGAACTCATCTAACACACATTGATTTTTTACGAACAACTCAATTAAGTCTGTTAGTCTATCCGTGTTCCAATAGCCCGCAATATATGCTTCAGCTGCACCAACGCTCCCCCCGAGAGCAAAACTTTTATACATGCGTGGATCAGTAACATCGATAACGACATCCACTGCGTTACTTTGACCAAACTCATAACGATTACCTGCTTCATTGATCACCAGCTTTCCATATTTAAGATTGGAAAACGCCTTATGAACGAGGTGGCGATATACCTTTAAGAGTCCAGACACATTTGTTGAAGCAGTTTGTAATGTCGTAATTTTTTCCATGTTACTTTCCTGGATGAGCGATAAAAGGAACTCGTTTTAAAAACAATCGAAGGGCGTGCCAGTAAATGCCTTTTACAACGCTGAAGGTCATAACTGGGAACATTTTTAATACCTTTCGAATGACAACAGGACTTAGCCTTTCCTTTTTCAGTGTTAACGAAGCGTCGAACACTTTTTGGCTACCACGTTGATTTTTGATGTGGACAAAAACCTTGTTTTCATCGACATTGACCTGCCAGTGGTAATTCATATCTAAATCCATGAAAGGTGATACGTGAAAGTGCTTTTTAAAGTTCACATTTTCTTGCTTTAACGGCACTAAATAGCAATGTCTTTGATTCCATGGTGTATTGGAGACTTCAGCAACCATGTAACGATATTCGCCATCTATCTGGTAAAAAAAGAAATTAACGGGGCTAAAATAAAACCCGAAACACCGAGCCTGACATAGCACGTACGTCTTCTCAATCGCATCATTGATGCCCAAATCTCTCAGTGCCGCAATTGCTCGCTCTGCAAGACACCCGCTGTATCCAACAAGGTAATCCGACTGTTTAAACCGTATTGGGTTGAAGAACTTTGTTCCAATTGCCCAATGAATCTGATTAATAGCCTGTAAATCGTCGAGTTCAATCCATAACATATAGATTGGGTACTTGAATTTATGTTGCGCATGTTCTGTACGAGCGTGGTGCACAGAACCAATACATACCGCACTATTCAAATTCAACTCCCAATAGCAAAGCAACATCAACTGCACTTCTAACACCATCTTCATGGAACCCGTTGTACCAATAGGCTCCACAATAATAGGTGTTTTGCTGACCGTTTATCTCGCTACGCCGAGACTGTGCCAGCAACGACTGTTTATTGAAAACAGGGTGGCTATAATTGAACGTCCTAATAATCTTGCTTTTATCAATTGCACTTTCACCATTCAAGGTGACGCAAAACTGATCTTTCGTTTTAAGGCCCTGTAGAATATTCATTTGGTATGTCACGGACGCAGGGGCGTCTAAGTCATGTGATAATTGATAGTTCCAGCTTGCCCACGCTTTCTTTCTTTTAGGAAGCATGCCAACATCAGTGTGCAGTACCACAGAATTATCTGTGTAGGGAATCCCTTGTAAAATTGATTTTTCTTCTATTGTAGGATCACCTAGCAAGTTCAATGCTTCATCAGAATGACAAGCAAACACAACGTGATCAAACCTGCGCACAACCCCATTTGCAAACGTTAACGCCACGCCTTCATTGGTTCGAGTGACTGCTTTGATAGTAGAATTTAGTTCAACCTTATTTTTTAGTTCACCCAACAACGGCTCAATGTATTGCTTAGAGCCACCAGGGATGACATACCACTGTGGGCGATTTGTTATATCGAGTAAGCCGTGGTTATAGAAAAAACGAATGAAGAAGGCCAACTCAAATTGAGCCATTGCATTTAGACTTGTAGACCAAATTGCCGCCCCCATAGGGAGAATATAATGGCGCTGAAAAAAATCATTAAAATGATGTTTGTCCAGCAATTCTCCCAATGTATTCATGCCACCAAATTGGTCCGTCGAATACATCTCTTTGCACAGCGTATTAAAACGAATAATGTCTTTGAGTAATTTCCAAAACTTGGGTCTAAACAGATTACGTTTTTGAGCAAACAGTGTTGCAAAAGTATGCCCGTTGTATTCAAGCCCCGATTCCATGTTCCGAACGCTGAAGCTCATCTGGGTTTCTTGGCCTTCAATACCAATTCGCTTCAGTAACTTTCTAAAAAGCGGATACGTCCTGTCGTTATAAACGATAAAACCAGTATCCACAGCAACCGATTCACCATTCCATTCAACATCAATTGTCGCAGTGTGACCGCCTATGTATTCGTTTTTTTCAAACAACGTTACATCATATTTTTCTCGTAGACAGTGTGCTGCTGTCATCCCAGAAATACCTGAACCGATGATTGCTATTTTTTTCATTTTTTCATCCTACGTGCCAAACTGCGCCATATGGGCTGAGGTAGCCAAGATAGACACTTCATTATCCATATTAATCGCTTTGGGAATTCGATGGTGTGTTGACCTGCTTCAACTCCTTTGATAATGCGTGTCGCGGCATCTTCTACATCAACAAGAAATGGCATTGGGAAGTCGTTTTTTTGTGTAAGTGGCGTTGCGACAAAACCGGGATGGACCACAGTAACGTCGATGTGTTCAAGCGTAGAATCGAGAGTTTTAGCTAAATACGTCAAGGCGGCTTTTGAAGCGCCATAAGCTTCCGCACGAGGTAATGGCAAAAGCATTGAACTAGAACTCATGATTATCAATTTTCCGCCGTCTTTCAGTTTAGGCATGAGAAACTCTAAGCAATATGCAACTGAAACGAGGTTTGCGCTGATTACACGTTCGAAAAGTGCCGAATCAAATCTTGTTGGATTATCGATGTATTCACACGTCCCTGCGTTTAAAATCAGCCAATCCAGTTTTTCAATGTTTTTAGAGGCGTTCTCAACATCTTCTTTAACACTGACATCGAACGCAAGCGTTGTTACATTTTTGTCGTGCTTAACCGTATCGAGCTTGTTTTGATTTCGCCCGCAAGCGATAACATTGTGTGATTTCGCAAGTCTATTTGTTAATGCGAGTCCAATCCCTGAGGACGCACCTGTAATTAAAATATTCACTGTGAGGCTTTCTTTTTAATGGCTTTGACCACCCAGCCAAGGGCGGGAATGTGCTCATACAACATCTCCCCCAAATCTAGATAATCACGGTGGTAGGAGACCTTTTCGCCTTCGAACACCAAGTGACTGTGCCCGCTGACTAAAATATCCTTGCAGCCATTGAGTTTTTGATGTCGAAAGTTCATCGTCCAATAAAGGAAAACAAATTCTTCTAGTTCGAAGTAGTGCTCGACAACAAAATTGATGTGAACCAAGTTCTGGTAAAGTGACGAGAAATACCCACGCAGTGCATCTAATCCTTCTATGTCATGTATAGGGTCTTGAAAGCGCACATTCCAGTGGTACATGTCGTTCAGTCTATCAAGTTCATGCTTCGACAGCTTATTGTAGTTTTCGACAAATTTCGCCACTCGGTTATCCATTACTCAACCTTAAATGCTAATAAAGCTCGCTCTCTAGCTGCTTTGTGATCGACTATTGGTTTTGGATAATCAATGTCTTTCATCAAGGCTAGGTAGTCATGAGGAAAGTGTATGTATTTATCCGGAACCGCTTGTAATTCAGGAATATATTTACGAATGAAATCGCCTTTGGGATCAAATTTTTCACTTTGTGTTATCGGGTTAAATATTCTGAAATAGGGCTGAGCATCACAACCTGTACTCGCAGCCCACTGCCAACCGCCGTTATTGCTAGCCAGATCTCCATCAATCAAATGACGCATAAAATAATGCTCTCCCCATCGCCAATCGATGAGTAAGTGTTTTGTGAGAAAACTTGCTACGACCATCCGCAGTCTGTTGTGCATCCAGCCAGTTTGGTTCAACTGCCTCATCGCTGCATCGACGAGTGGATAGCCAGTTTTACCTTCGCACCATAACCTAAAGGATTCGTCATCATCTCGCCAGCTAACGTAATCGTACTTATTGTTGAAATTACGATGCTTACAAAGGTGTGGCCACTCAACAATCAAATGTCGGTAAAATTCACGCCAAACCAATTCGTTTATCCAACAAAATTCTGGTCGCCCCGTTTGCTGCAAAATATCAGGAAATTTTGATTGGATTGCACCAAGTAACTGTTTTACAGACACGATCCCAAGCGCAAGGTAAGGGCTTAATCCAGATGTTCCTTTTATCGCAGGAAAATCTCGCTTTTCTTTGTAGGTTACCAATTTCTCGTCAATAAAGGCTTCCGTAATCATTCGCAGGGTTTGGTCGTCTATCGGCCATTTCGCTGACGTCCCATCTGACATCAAAGTATCAGGAGTAGCCCAGTTTATAGGGTTCTCAGAAAGCGGCCAGACATTGTAAATTGCATGAAAGTCAAAATTAGCCTTAAGCCATGCGTTTTTGAATGGCGTGAATACTTTGAACATTTCGCCAGAACCTGTACGAATTGACCCTGGTTTTGCAATCACATCACCATCGAATAACCGAAATCCGACACCTCCGCTTTCCAAAGCATGCGCAATAGATTTATCCCTTGCTCGCTCATTGATTTCATATTCAGCGTTGGCATAAACCTGTTTGAATTTGTGTTGTTCTACCAAACTACAAAGAGAGGTGATTTGATCTGAGAACAAAGGCGCTTCAATAACATGCAACGAAATACCATATTGCGCGAGCATTTTTCCAAGTTCAGCAACGCGGCGCAGTGCCATGTCTATTTGAATTGGCGCTGCGTCATGGATTTCCCACTGTTTTTTACTTACAAAAAAAAGCGCGTCTCGCGCGCCTGATTGAACCGCTTCGATAAGCGCCTCGTTTCCGTAGAGTCTCAAATCTCTACGAAACCAAAACAAAGCTTTCATTAAATTCCAAACCTTAATTTCAATTCATTTGGATAAGGAGAGAAGTAGACCTGATCTTTTAGATACTCAAGGTCATGAATACGAGTGTGGTGACTCAGGAGGGTCAACGGCACATAAAGAGGTACATTGCCAATACGGTACTGTTCTATCGCTTCGCACAACTCTTGCTTTTCGAGCTTACTAAGCAGCTTCTTGAAATACCCCTGCAAGTGCATCAGCGTGTTGGTTTGCGCTTTGCGTGTCGCAGGTTTCGCAAGCGCATTCATCAACCCCGCAATGTACTCTTTCGATACGCTCTCTAGTGCCTCTTTACTACAGTCACCGAGTAAACGTCCCAGTTCTTTATAAGCTTGGTATTTATGGCTCATTAGCAAATATTTGTGTTTTGCATGAAATGTGGTCACGTTATGAAGTGTCAGTCCCTCTTTAACAAGCGTTTTCCATGCATGGTATACAAAGACTCGCATGACGAAATTTTCTCGTAAATGGGCATCATTCAATCGCCCATTTTCCTCGCACGGTAATAGTGGGTCGCTGTCCATGATAGATTTCGCAAACACGCCAACACCATCGTAGGTGGCCCATGTTGCAGTTTCGTTGTATACCTTTACGCGCTCCATTCCACAGCTCGGACTTTTGGCACAAAATACGTAGCCACTTAAATCATCGAGATGATTAGCTGCGACCGTTTGGCCGTAATCGTAGAGCTTCGAGGCTACGTCGTTACTGCCATCAACATGACATACTTTAATCGTCTCCCCAACTTGTACCTGACGGATGACCGGTCGCGGAATCGACATGCCAATTGCAACTTCTGGGCAAAATGGGACATATTCAACGTGCTGGCCAAGTTCGTTCATACAAAAATCAGATCGTTTATGTTGGCTGTCAAAACGTACTTTTTGGCCAGTCAAACAAGCGCTAATTCCTATTTTTATCACGCTCACCTCGTTAGTAAATTAAATTACCAATTGGATTAAGTAATTTACTCAACCCTTTATTGAAGTGTAGCTGCGCACTTACAACTGTAAAACACAAGCACCCTTCCTTCGTTTTCGGCGTGTGGGTATGGTGACCGTCGAGCATAATAAAATCACCCGGTACATAATCACCATCTTCATCACCAAAATCACCATCTAACAGCAATGTAACTTCAAAGCCAGTATGTGTGTGGTTTGGGATTTCACCACCAGCGCCGATATGCAATAAGCTCGCCCTCAGCGTTCCATCTTCAACTGTGTAACGCGAACGACCAATCTTGCCCAAATTCAAGAATTCTGTACGTTCTATACACGAAAGCGCACGAGGAAGTATAATCTCCTTACGCTGATACATGATGGTTTCAGCAACCGTGTCGACCGTTTGTGCGAACGTATCATCTGCCGTAATGTCGTCAAACATTGCTGCAAACGCCGAATCGACTAAAATCTCTTCTTCACCACCTAAACTTTCTTCGCCGAGTGATTGTTCCAGCTGAGTTAGCTTTTGCTGACAACACTCACATAATTCGATGTGAGCCGAAACCGCCATCGATAATGTCACAGACAGAGAACCTTCCGCGAAGGCAAAGAGTAAAGCGTCAGTCGGATGATGTTTAATCATGATTCCCTCCAAGCTCAATACGTAGCTTTTGTAAAGCGAGTCGAAGTCGGGATTTAACAGTACCAAGGGGTATATTCAATTGTTCAGCCAACTGCTCTTGCGATAAATCTTGAAAATATACACCCCATAGAATTTCTTTCTGAGCTTGAGGCAATGTATCAATGAAACGCTTAATTCGCTTATCTTCAAGATGGTCTAGATGTTCAAGAGCCGAGTTTTTCGGCTCTTGAAGTAATGGCCAGAGTTCTTCACTTAGATGGTCTTCTTTCGTACTCTTCATTTTTCGAAGTGTATCAAACGAGGCGTTTCGCATTACGGTGTACACCCACGTTGTCGCCGCGCCTTTTGAAGGGTGATAAAGGTGCGCTTTTTTCCACACTGACGTCATCGTGTCTTGCACTAGCTCCATTGCCAAAGCTTCGGGTCTCAATTGCTTAATACCGAAGCGTTTTATCTTCGGTGCAAAATAATCAAAGAGCTTAGCGAACGCTTTTTTGTCACGTGATTCAGACACAGCGACAAGCGCCTCACTTAGCGCTTGCGTAGGGGTTTCTGATACCAAAGTCGATTTCCTAGATTCAAACGTATCTACAGAAAAACTGGTCCTAATTTCCATCGGTGTTAGCCCTATTCTCAACATATCGAGATATACGGACAAAGCACTTTTTCAGATCAGTTTGGATTGATTAAAGTATGAAGGAAATCTCTAATTTGTTCAAAGTGTTGAAGATGCAGCGTATTTTCTTTTTGCTTGATTGACACCGGCAATATTTCAAGCCAGCGACTTGCAACCCATACAGGATCGCTGTATTGCTTAGACGGATACAGAGCACTGAGTTCTGGGTTTGCGGCATGAACGCGTTTGAGCGCTTCACGCAAATGTTCATCAATGCCCTCATCATTATTTTCGTCGATATTCCAAAGTGGACTTTCAATTCGAGCAACCCGCCCTTGCCTTAAATTATCCGCATCAACCCACACTTCTTCGATATTGACTAAACACTCAGCCACAACATCGATGAGTAACTGGCCGCTTTCATCTTGATTAAAATCGACAATATTGACATAGGCACCTCGTTTCGGAACATTATGTATGGTGTCTTTTTGATACACACACAACACGAAGCCACAATTATTCTTTAATACGTGCTTCACCATCGACAAATAGCGTGGTTCAAATATTCTCAATCGTGTTACGCCACCCGGTAACAGGAAAATGGGCAGTGGAAATAACGCTCTAATCATTGTGCCTATGAGCTTTAATTAATCATGCCGATACTTACGTTATCGGCTGGTCTTACGATCAGCCAACAAAAAACTCTTTTTTAATTTTTCCATTGTCCAAACTAATCCCCTCGGCTTGAAGTGCTTCTAACTGGCGTTGATAGCTCGATGTTCCAAATGGAAACGATATTTCTCGTTTACTGTTTACAATTCGAAACCATGGTAACGAAGAGTCCTTAGGTAAGTGTTTTAAAAGATAACCCACCGCCCGTGCATGCTTAGGTTGTCCCGCAAGTCGTGCGATATAGCCATAAGATGCGGTAAATCCTTCAGGTACGGACCCTATGGCGCTGTAGACTGCTACTTTAAACTCGTCGTTCATACTCGACACTCAATTTTTCAAATTCAGACCAAAGTGCTCTTGAAACTGGCCCATGGTGTTTATTCGGTTTTCTGAAAACATGGATTTTTGCAAAAAACTCATGCTGTTTATTGTGTATTTTTATTTGCTGCAACAACCCTGCTTCCAACTCAGTTTGGCAATGAGTGAGACTCATTAGCGCCCAACCGCATCCACTCAAAACAAAAGATTTTAAAGTATCAAGGTCGTCAACCTTCATTAAACTCGCGCCTTTGGCATAAGCGAGCCGCTCGCTGTCAAAACTGAAATCACTTTCAACCATAGCAAGGCACGGAAAATTCGTTAACGTTTCGTAATCAAGCGATTGAGGCATCAAGCCCGCTTTACAGACAATACCAAAAGAAATATCACCTATCGGCATTGAGTCAAAATCGCCGGTTGCGTGGAAAAGGTCAAACCACGGGCCGATACCAATATCTGCCACTCCCGTATTCACTTGTTCTAGCGCTGCAAATCGCTTGCCATTACTAATTACAAACTCCGTATTGGGAAACTGATGAAACACTTCTGAAATGACCGTTTGATAGGTTGGAGAATTGAAAATTGGCTGATAGCAAATTTGTACTTTAGGTTCGTTCCCAAGCGCCAACTCTTTCGCCAACGATTTCAAATGGGTATGGTTTGCGAGCAACATTTCGACTTCTTTATGAAAATGCCGCCCCTTTTCTGTCATCGTCAGTCTATACTGTGTTCTATCAAGCAGTTGAAAGCCGACTTCTTCTTCAAGTTTGCGAATGCTTTGGGTTAAAGCGGGTTGAGTTTTATGTAGTTTAATCGCCGCTTCACTTAAACTAGCTGACTTGGCGATGACATCGAGCATTTCTAACTGCGCTAACTTCATAATTAATATTTATGTTGTTTCTAAGTTCTAATAATTTTTAATTTATATCGAATTTTCGTATCCTCACGCAATACATTTCGACATGGAGTAACAAAAAAATGGCAGCAAAAATGTGGGCAATATTGCCTTTAATGGTGCTTTTAAGCGCCTGCCAAGATAAAGCCGTAGAAAACGAACACGTTGATATCGTAAGGCCTGTAAAACTTTTTACGGTTGACGGCTTATCAAAAGAAAACTTAAGACATTTTCCTGCTGAAGTCGTTGCAAACCAAGGTTCTTACCTAGCATTTCGCGTGAGCGGAGAGCTGTTGCAATTCCCTGTCCTAGCCGGACAACATGTTGAAAAAGGTCAGCTACTCGCCAAGCTGGACCCAAAAGATTTCCAACTTCAATTCGAAGAACGTAAGGCGCGTTATGAACTTGCACTTTCTCAGTTGTCACGTGTTGAAGCATTAAACAAACAAGGTGTAGCAAGTCAGGCCGAACTTGACCAAGCGAAAGCGAATAAAGAAGTTGCCGATTCGGCTCTAAAAATCGCTAAAACAAATCTAGAGAATTCGGAATTAAGAGCGCCATTTAGCGGTACAGTTGCTAAAGTATTCGTAAAGAACTTCGAAAATATCCAAGCAAAACAAAACATTTTGAGATTGGAAACTCGCGACTTAATGGACGTTGTAATACAAGTTCCAGAGAAATTAGTCGCGCGTGTGGACAAAGACACCGATTACCAACCTTCGGTTACATTTGACGGTTTCCCAGACAAAGCTTATAAACTCACCGTTAAAGAATGGGATACTCAAGCTGATCCTATTACCTTGACGTATAAAGTGGTGTTTTCACTCCCTGTGCCGAAAGATTTTAACCTGCTTGCAGGTATGACTGGTCATGTATATATCGATCTCAACAAAATTACGGCAGGTCAACAAGCTGCGCACATTGTTCCTGTTGAATCCGTTTTCTCAGAGCCAAATCAACGCCTAAAAGACAATGCCTACGTATGGGTGTATAACAATGAAACCCAAACCGTTCAAAAGCAAGCCGTTATGGTGGGTAAGCTTCACCAGCATGGTATTGAAGTCACTGATGGTCTTGAGAAAGGCCAAATCATCGTCGCGGCGGGCGTTCATCATCTTGAAGAAGGCTTAAAAGTAAGACCATGGCAGAAAGAGCGAGGCTTATAACCATGAGTCTTGCTAAATGGTCCATCGAAAACAAAGTCATCAGTTGGATGTTTTCTTTACTCCTATTGATTGGCGGTACCGTGTCGTATTTCGGTTTAGGGCAACTTGAAGACCCTGAATTCACACTCAAAAAAGCCATGATAATTACGGCGTATCCCGGTGCTTCACCTCAACAAGTTGAAGAAGAAGTCACCTTTCCTATTGAAAATGCAATCCAAGAATTGCCATACGTTGACTATGTGACGTCCATTTCAACTCCGGGTAAGTCACAGATTTCTGTTGAAATGAAAAGTACGTACCGTAAAAAGGATTTACAACAAATTTGGGATGAACTACGCCGCAAAGTAAACGACTTAACTCCTCGCCTGCCTCCAGGTGTTAAACCAAGCAAAATAATCGATGATTTTGCCGATGTATACGGAGTGCTTTACGCAGTAACCGGCGACGGTTATTCATATGACGAACTCAAAGACTACGTTGATTTTCTTAAACGTGAATTGGTTCTTGTAAACGGCGTCAGTAAAGTAACAGTTGCAGGTGAACAACAAGCTCAGGTTATCGTTGAAATATCCACGCAAAAAATGGCGCAATTGGGCATTTCGCCAAACACTATTTTCCAAATTTTACAGCAACAAAATACCGTTTCTAACGCAGGTAGTGTGCAGGTCGACAACGAATACATTCGTCTTCATCCAACCGGTGAATTCCAAAACGTCGAGGAAATGAAAAATCTCCTGATTTCAAAACCTGGAGCAAAAGAGCTGATTTATTTGGGCGATGTTGCAACGGTGAGTCGTGAGTACGCGGAAGTCCCAAGTCACATTACACGCTATGATCAAAAGCAAGCCTTATTAGTCGGTGTATCGTTTAGCTCAGGTGTTAATGTGGTTGATGTCGGCGCTCGAATAAAACAACACCTAGACGAACTAGAATATCAACGCCCTCATGGCATGGAAATCAGTACTGTTTACAACCAACCAAACGAAGTACAAAAATCAGTAGATGGCTTTATAGTCAGCTTAATTGAAGCCGTTGCAATCGTAATAATCGTATTGCTTATTTTCATGGGCTTTAAAAGCGGATTATTGATTGGCGGTATTTTGCTTTTAACCGTACTGGGTACGTTTATTTTCATGAAGCTTTTCCACATCGACTTACAGCGGATTAGTCTTGGCGCACTAATTATTGCTCTCGGTATGCTCGTCGATAATGCCATTGTTGTTACAGAAGGCATTTTGATAAATCTAAAACGTGGTATGAGCCGATTGGAAGCCGCGGTAAACATCGTTGCGCAAACAAAATGGCCACTATTGGGTGCAACGGTGATAGCAATTACGGCGTTTGCGCCAATTGGTTTAAGTTCTGACGCCAGTGGTGAATTTGCGGGCAGCCTTTTCTGGGTATTACTCATCAGTCTACTTTTGAGCTGGGTTACCGCTATTACACTCACGCCTTTCTTTGCAAGTTTATTGTTTAAAGAAACAAAAGTTGAAGAAGGCGCTGACATAGACCCATATCAAGGTGCTCTATTTAACGGTTATAAAGCCTTGCTTAGATTCACAATGAAGCACGGATGGTTAACCATCATCGCAATGGTTGTATTACTTGTCGTGTCTGTCATTGGCTTTAAATCCGTCAAGCAGTCGTTTTTCCCAGCATCGAACACACCAATGTTCTATGTAGACTATTGGAATTACCAAGGCGCTGACATTCGTGATACCGCGAAAAACGTCGCAGAACTTGAAGCCTTTTTATTGGAAGATCAGCTTGTCGAAGAAGTCACCTCAACAATAGGTCAGGGTGCACCTCGATTTATGCTGACCTACTCGCCAGAGAAACAATATCCAGCATTTGGGCAGCTAATTGTTCGCGTAAAAGACCGCGAAGCAGTTGCAACGATGATAGCTAAAGTCCGTGAATACGAACGTACTCATGTACTCAGCGCAAAACTAAAAGTAAAACGCATGGAAATTGGTCCATCAACCGATGCTAAAATTGAAGCGCGTTTTTCGGGGCCAGACCCTGTTGTGCTTCGTCAGCTAGCAAGTGAAGCAAAAGCCATTCTTCATAGCGATGCGAAAGCTTACAACATCCGTGATAACTGGCGTCAACGTACTAAAGTTATCCGTCCGCAATTTAATGAACAAAAGGCGCGTCGATTAGGCATATCCAAAGCCGACCTAGACCAATTGTTATTAACCAGTATGTCTGGCAAATCCGTTGGACTGTACCGAGATGGAACTCAATTGTTACCTATTATCGCTCGATCACCGGAAGAAGAGCGACTGAATGTTGAAAATCTCCCTGATTTACAAATTTTTAGTCCAGTTTATGGTGTATTTGTCCCTGTAACTCAAGTCGTTGATGGATTCGATGTTGTGTGGGAAGACCCTATCATTATGCGACGTGACCGTAAGCGCACTATCACGGTTATGGCAGACCATGATGTTATCGGTGACGAAACCCCAGCAAAACTCTTTGCTCGTGTGAAAACGGATATTGAAGCAATCAAGTTACCACATGGTTACGAGATGCAGTGGGGTGGAGAGTTTGAATCTTCATCTAAAGCTAAAAAAGCCATCTTCGGTTCACTGCCTGTAGGTTACTTAGCGATGTTTATGATCACCGTTTTATTGTTTAACTCGGTTAAACAACCTCTCGTGATTTGGGCGACCGTACCGCTTGCAATTATTGGTGTTTCTACAGGTTTGCTTGCGATGAATGCACCATTTAGTTTTATGGCGCTATTAGGTTTGCTGAGTTTATCAGGTATGTTAATCAAGAACGGTATTGTTTTGATGGATCAAATCAATCTAGAACTCGCCAGTGGCAAAGACCCATACCAAGCTGTTTTTGATTCTGGAGTTAGCCGCGTACGCCCAGTTTCAATGGCCGCAATTACAACAATACTCGGCATGATCCCACTGTTGTTTGATGTGTTCTTCCAATCAATGGCCGTGACCATCATGTTCGGGCTAGGATTTGCTACCGTACTGACGCTTGTAATTGTACCGGTACTTTACGCGCTGGTGTTTAAAATAAAACCGAGTCACTAAAATAGAAAAGGCCCAAACGGGCCTTTTTCTTTTCCAATCGAACTACGAATGTAGATTGGCTACTTTTTCAAACTAAGCGTACCTTGCTTGCGTGGACCAGCTGGTTTATCACTACCATTCGTCTTTTTAAACTTGCGTTCCTTTGGTGCATTACGTTCTTGTTTCTTATTTGTATTTTGAGGTTTGTCTTGTCGAGTGTCGTCACGGCGACGTTCAAAACGAGAAGGCTTCTCTTGCGCTTGTTGCTCTTGTTCGTCAACCTTGCTTAATATTTTTGCCTGCTTTACTTTCTTACTTTGCGGATTCTGCCAGTCGTCTCGTTTACGAGGGTCTACGCTACCTTCCGCCGTCTTTGCGGAATTTTCTACTGCCGAATCAATGACTCGGAGTTCACTATCCGTCAATAAGCGCCACTCTCCAGCACGCAAACCATTTAAATTGATGTTCATGATACGAACACGTTTAAGCGAAGTTACCTCGTAATTTAGGTATTCACACATGCGACGAATTTGTCTATTTAATCCTTGAGTCAGGATAATAGAAAAACGGTACTCGCCCATTTTTTTCACTTTACAGCGTTTTGTGATTGTTCCAAGAATTGGGATGCCACCAGACATCTTGTCGATGAAATGCTTATCAATTGGTTTATCGACTTCTACAACATATTCTTTTTCGTGGTTGTTCCCTGCACGCAGGATCTTATTAACGATATCACCTTCATTAGTCAGAAAAATTAAGCCTTCAGAAGGTCGGTCCAATCGACCGATAGGAAATATACGTTCGTGGTAGTTTACCGCTTTTACGATATTACTTTTAATTTTGCTTTCTGTGGTACACGTCACGCCAACAGGCTTGTTGTAGGCAATAATGACACGCTTAGGTTTCGCTTTTAAGGAACGCCCATCAACCAGCACTTCGTCTTCGTTACTGACTTTTGTGCCCATTTCTGCAATGTTACCATTTACTGTAACGCGTCCACTTTCAATAATTGCATCAGCCTCACGGCGTGAACAGTAGCCCGTCTCACTGATAAACTTGTTGAGACGTTTCAATTCCGTCATTTGGATTCTCTTTTAACCACAAAGTGGATATTGTAAACCAGAAAGGGAATCTAGATAAACTCAAGTTTTGTTAGTACAGAACAAAGAGAGAAGTTCACAGGCAAAAATTTACTTTATTGAGGAAAAGTCCCCTGATAACGCTCGCTAATCCGGCAGGCGAAACACCAAACGCAACTCAAACAGTGCCTTTTGAACTCCTTGGAGTTTCTTGTTTAAGGGCAGCCGTATTCAACCTTTGGTAATTCAACTTTATTTAACTCAACGAGAGCACCGCAATAAAAGATGTAACGTGAGCAATGCTGATTTGCGTCCTCAATCGTTAATCGATTATTTTGAAAGGAGAATTCAAGTTTACAATTGATGTCGTCTTCAGCCTCTCTTTGAGTATAAACGAGTTTATTCTCAACGTACTCCATACGTAGCGGACCATCAGAGCCTTCAACTGGCGAAGCAACATGACAAACGTGAAAATTAGCGCCCCAAATAAGACCCTCTACAAAATAGTCTCCGGAAGTTTTTACTATTTTTACGTAAGTAGTGCGAATCTCAGACTCTTCTGATGAAAAGCTGGTTATGTTTTCGTTTGCCAAATAACAACCATCCATTGAGTCAGCATAGACACATGGAACAAAAAGCAAACTTAAAAAAACCATGAATTTTAGCACTGCAACCTCATTACAAATTGCGCCCACAATAATGGACCGATAATCGATAGATAAACTAACAAACACTGCGCAGAAAGCCCTATAGAGGTATTCAGATGTCAAAATCAAACGATTTTTCATCCAGCTATTACGACAAGAGATCAATGACATCGTATGCCCGCAAAGTTTAATGCTTTAACTTCGTTTGGCATTTTCTTACGCACGATGTTGTGAAAAGTATAATAACCTTCGGTGTGATAAAATTAATTATCTAAATGGACTTTCTTTTTAGCCACCGAGTTAGGCACCATTCGAGCGGTCCTTGCTTAAAGAATTTCAGGTAAACATACGCTGTAATTACTTGCAAACTGACGACCAATGTCGCTAATAAAACGTAGTTGATTAGGTCAAACGTCATCACCCATTCAGGAAAGAAGTAACGAAATAGAGCAACGCCTATCACACTTTGAGTTATGTATATGGTCAAAGCTAGTTTCCCGCAAGATTCGAGTACTTTTGCGATAACTGATTTACGTTTCAACAACCAGAAAATCACCGCGATATAAACGACGGAAGTAAACAACGCGGAAAGCCAATTTAAGGCTTCAGCACTTGCTTGAAGCCGTGCGTTCCCTGATAGACTGAACATAACAACAAGTGCAGAGAACATAATCGCTAAAATACCAGAAAGCCCCGTTACATCGCTTGGAAAGCCATTTTTGAACCATCCTTTTTGCCATGCCCCTAGACCAATTCGCATTAGTGCTAAGGTATACCAAAGAGTAAGAAATGGGAGGATCACCAACATAATAAAGAAGTTTTTTGCGTTCTCTAAAATAAAACTGCCTTCGTTTGAATATAAACTCTCATAGGCTTCTATAAACTTGGCACCGTCTCGGCTAAAAGGGAGTCTCAGGTTCCGTCGCCGTGGCAACAAACAAAACCAAGGACATGACGACGAGAAGTATAAAGCCCTCTCTAAGGTTCTTTTCACCAGATTCTTCTAAATACCTGACAAGTAACAAACCAGCACAGCCATATGCAAAGAGTATGTCACCTGCCCAAATAAAAAGTCCGTGCAAAAAACCTAGAACGATGAGCGCGCGATTGCGATTTTGAATGCGAACGGTCGAACCATATTTTTCGAATTGAAGCGCTATAGCACAGCCAAAGAGAAGACAGAAAAGAGTACGAAATCGACCGTCTATGAACACATTGATAAAGCTTGATATCCACGCATCAAGAGGATGCGCTTCCCATTTAGACACATATCCCCATTCAAACAACCCAAAATATGGAAGGTTCATCAAAAATAAACCCAACACCGCGAAACCTCGCAATGCGTCGAGTTGAGAATATCGTGTCATAAGTTCCTTTATATTCGGTCTTTATACATGTCCGCCCATCGAATTGAAGCTTGATGAAAATCAGGCAAACAATCGTCACTTAGGTTTAATAGCATGCAGGCTTCTTGTAATGCCCACCAGCTTCCTTTTTCATAAGCGCGAACCACATTTAAAATATAATAAAGGAAATTTGGTTTTCCCAAAAGCGCCTCTTGAATTGCCTCAGGAAACGGCAGTTTGTTTATCACCACTTCCATAGGCTTGTCTAAAATAGCGTCGAGCAATGAGAACAAGCCGACAAGAAATGCCGAGTTGGAATTCGTCGGCATCAGTTTCTTTGCTATTAATTCACAGAATCGTGATCGGACGATACTTAAGCGAGTCAATTCAGATGGTTTCATATGGGCGACATGTGCGGTCATTATTAGACCAACAAATTTTCTCACTCTGTCGTCACCTAGATACACCAAAGCCTGCTTTAATGATTCAATTCGACTCTTAATCGGAAAGACACCTGAATTAATGAGTCTTAACAACTTGTACGCAAGCGCCGTGTCCTGCGCAAACAACTCCGCAATTTTATTGATATTGATGTTAGGTCTTAACACTTCAGAATAAATCAACAACGCGATAGCGTAATTGACATCAATATCGTTTTGTTCAATGACTCTGGGCTGGGCGAAGAAATAACCTTGGAAAAAGTTGAATCCCATCGATTTCGCTTGTTCAAACTCTTCCAATGTCTCCACTTTTTCGGCTAAAAGCTTGAGATTTTTTCTTTGTTTTAGATCCTCTACTTCAGCTTTAATGTCTGATAGTGGCGTTGCCATAATATCAAACTTGATTAAGCGAATAAGTTTAAGAAACGGTTCCCAGTCTTTAGAATAAACAAAATCATCGAGCGCCAAACGATAATCACTGTGAAACAGCGATCGCACAAGCTCGTAATTTTCAGGTGTTGGGTGGATCGTTTCTAATAATTCGAGAATGACGTCTTTAGAAGGGAGAAAATAGCTTAACTCTTGTTTAAGAGAATCGGGACCAATGTTGATAAGGGCCTTTTTGCCCGATGTGAGATAACGAGTACCAAGGTTGAGCTGATTATCCATGATAAGGCGAGCTGTGGCTCTATCATCAGAAATATTCGGAAAACTATTGCTTGTTCCATCTCTAAATAATAACTCGTAGGCAACCACTTGCTGCTTTTTATTGAAAATCGGCTGACGCGCGACAAATACCTTCAAGTTAGGCTCCTTCGTTGAAGCAAAACATCCATACACAACTAGAATAGCTCAAGAGCGCTCGACCTGTGCAGAAATGCAAATGTGCAATACTTTTGTTTATTATTTTTTTTGCATTTTAAACCTAAAATCGTAATTTTGAAACTAACTCATTAAATTAACACGAATTTCATGCATAAATCAGAAAGAAGTATTATCTATAACTTGCTATATTTCCAAACATGAAACAGAAAAAAGAAAAATTGGATGAAGGCGTTAACATCGCCTCCATCCTTAATTTTAATGATAGAGTAAATGAAGGTATTGTTCAGCGATGAAATGCCATTCGAATCGCTGTGATTGAGCTGAGTCCTTTATGTGTTGATAGCGCTCATTGTTCTGCGCGGCATCATTTACTGCTTCCTTGAAAACCTCAATAAGGTTATGCACTTGCTCATCAATATTATAACCAGAGAAAGTGTAACCCGTAGCGCCATGTTTTACGGTGTCTGCCAGTCCACCGACTTGATGCACTACGCAAGGCTGGCCTGCACGCATCGCTAACATTTGGCTTATTCCACAAGGTTCAAATGAGGAAGGCATTAAAAAAATATCGCCCAGATGGTAGAGCATGTCACCTATGCCTTGCCCATAACCATTTAAAAACAGGACGTTCTTATGGCGTGCCATCACTTGAGTAAACAAGTACTCGATATGCCCGTCACCTGAGCCTAAAATAACCATTCTGCCATCACATTGACTAACGACATCTGCGAG
The DNA here is from genome assembly GCF_017638925.1 of Pseudoalteromonas xiamenensis. NCBI lineage: Bacteria > Pseudomonadati > Pseudomonadota > Gammaproteobacteria > Alteromonadales > Pseudoalteromonadaceae > Pseudoalteromonas > Pseudoalteromonas xiamenensis. The sequence goes on along the minus strand of NZ_CP072135.1, from coordinate 529,774 downwards.
CGCATCTAAGGTGATACCTGAGTTCAATGGTTGCCTTAATAAAAACGCTTTTTGGTCAGTTAATCTCCCAACACTGGTGATTAACGGACCTGAGAAGTCTTCTTTAAGCCATTGCGAAATACGTTGGTGTGCGATGTAATAAGTCGACTTTAATTCACCAAATTTCGCCATCCAACGGAATATCTGTTCCTCGGATTGCCCGAGAAAATCAGCTAAGGTCTCTGTACCTGGACTTCCAGTAGAATAGTCACACCCGTTAATTATTCCCGCTAATTTGCCGACATGACTTGCTTCTTGCATATCAACTTCAAGTCGCTCTCCGCCAAAAAATCCGTGCTCAGGTACACTTGGGTTCATGACTTCTTTTGCGTAAGTTGGCGAAACAACGTGTACTTTGTCGCACAATTGAATGCCCGCACGCATAGGGTTATAACAATGCGGAGCACTGTGATCGCAGATAGAACGACCGTCGTAACTCAACGTTGGAAACCACGCTTCCAAACTTGAGTCATCCCCTTTGAACGGTCGTATTCCCTGAAGCGCCAAGTTATGTACGGTATAAACGAGTCGTTTACTCGCCAAATGTTCAAATCGACGGCTAAAACGTGCTAACGTCGCGACTGTCGCAGCATGCCAATCGTGTAAATGCACTACATCCGCATCAGGGATTAATTTGTGCTCAAGTACCTCACATACGGCAGCGCTGAAAAAGGCAAATTTGGTCGCATCCGTTGCAAACGGACGAAACCCTTCGTCATTACAATAAATATCGCCACCATGCTGGCTAAATAATGAGTGACCCACAACGTACTGCGATACATTGCATCCGACCGAGGACACTTTCCAGAGTGTTGCTGTTTCTAAATGCTGACGAAAAGGGACTGCAATATCAGCAACAAACTGGCGTGTTAACGACGTTTGTCCATAGTCCGGGACGATGACGCTAACCTGATGTTCAAAACCAGCAAGCGCTTTAGGGATGTCTCTGACAACATCCGCAACGCCTCCAACTTTGCAATTTGGCAGCGCATCATTTTCCGCTGCCACCATAACTATATGCATATTTTGCCTTACTACGCGCTTTTTAATGCCTTGTTATCTTTCGATTTTTGTTTTAGGGCTGTCATCATATCTCGAGTGACTAGCACAATACCCTTTTTACTCACTCTGAAACCATTGTGCAAATCTTCTTGCTCATCATAGCCAATTCGCATGCCTTCGGGAATGTGGCAACTCCTATCAATAATGGCATTTCTAATTTTACAATGGCGACCGATCACCACGCCTGGTAATACCACTGATTTTTCGATTTCACAGTAAGAGTGAACATGAACATTTGAAAATAGTAACGATTTACGCACCACCGAACCAGAAATAATACAACCACCTGATACTGTTGAGTCCACGGCCATCCCACGTCTATCATCGTCGTCGAAGATGAACTTAGCGGGAGGAAGCTGCTCTTGGTACGTCCAAATAGGCCACGTTGGATCGTACAAATCGAGTTGCGGTTCAGGCATCACGAGTTCCATGTTGGCTTCCCAGAATGAATCTAATGTTCCTACGTCACGCCAATAAGGTTGCCCCTCATGTCGAGGATCGCGGAATGGGAAAGCGTAAACGTGATGTTCTTCGATTATCGCAGGAATGATATCGTGCCCGAAATCACGGCCTGAACCTTCTTTTTGCGCATCTTTTCGAAGCTGCTCAAACAGAAATTCGGTGTTAAATACGTAGTTACCCATCGACGCCAAACAAACACCTGGTTTACCAGGGATAGCGGTTGGTTCTTTGGGTTTTTCGTCAAAACGACGCACGCGTTTATCTTCGTCAACGGTCATTACGCCAAACGTTCCAGCAGCTTCTTCACAAGGAACTTCAATACAACACACAGTCATGTCTGCACCAGTTTCTACGTGTTTTGCAAGCAATGCACCGTAGTCCATGCGATAGACGTGATCGCCGGATAAAATCATAACAAATTTAGGTAATTCATGACGAATGATATCCATATTTTGGAATACCGCATCAGCTGTACCACAGTACCATTCATCACCATAGCGTTGTGATGCTGGCAAAATCTCGACAGATTCGCCAAGTTCCTTCTTAAAATGGCCCCACGCTCGATTAACGTGACGAATTAAACTATGAGACTTGTATTGCGTCGCAATACCTACACGGCGGATACCAGAATTAATACAATTAGACAGTGGAAAATCGATAATACGATGTTTACCACCGAAATAGACAGCTGGTTTAGCACGCCAATCCGTTAACTCATGGAGTCTAGAACCTCGGCCTCCAGCCAAAATAAGCGCATAAGTTTCCCTAGTTAAATTACTGATATATCGGTTTGCATAATTAGGCATATATTTTCTCCATTATCCTGCTTTGCGCTTTCACTACATGGGTGACAACCGCCAAATCTCATCACTGTATTGTTGTATTGTTCTATCGCTTGAAAACTCGCCACTCGCAGCCGTATTTAAAATGCTCATTCGAGTCCAAACGTTTTTATCTAAATAGGTAAGTGCCGCTTGCTGTTGCTGTTCAACATAAGAGGCAAAATCGTACGCAACTATCCATGGATCGTTCGGGCTTCGTATTGCGCTAATGATGTCGTCGAAAAGACCCTGCTCGAACAAATTGAAGTGCCCACTTTCAAGCAATGCCATGACTCGATTAAGGTTTTCATCTTGTGCAATTAGTTGATTTGGGTTGTAGGCGGCCCGAATTGCAGAAACTTGCTCTGACTGAGCGCCAAACAAAAAGAAGTTTTCAGAACCTACTGCGTCTCGAATTTCAATATTCGCACCGTCCAGCGTACCAATGGTAATCGCACCATTCATCATGAACTTCATGTTACCCGTACCAGACGCTTCTTTACCTGCTGTTGAAATTTGCTCGGACAGATCAGTCGCAGGACATATGAGTTCCATTGCGGAGACGTTGTAATTCGGTAGAAATGCAACACGAAGTAGTCCATTCGTTCGTTCGTCACTGTTCACGACATCGGCAACACTATTGATTAGTTTTATTATCTTCTTCGCCATGTAATAACCGGGTGCTGCTTTGCCGCCCAATAACACACAACGAGGAACGAAATCTTTGATGTCGCCACGCACAATTCTGTCGTATAAGTGGATCACGTGAAGAATGTTTAATAGCTGACGTTTATATTCGTGGATACGTTTAACCTGCACGTCAAACATCATGGTTTCGTCAAATTCCACACCCGTTTTCGCTCGCACAAAACCAGCCAGTCTCGCCTTGTTATCTTGCTTAACGTTGCGCCATTTTTCTTGAAATACCTCGTCATCAAAATAACGGCGTAGTTGACTAATTTGGTCAAAGTGTCTGACCCAATTAGGTCCTATATACTCAGTGATCAATTCACTTAGCGAAGGATTACACTGGGCAAGCCAGCGTCTAGGTGTAACGCCATTCGTTTTGTTATTAAACTTTTCAGGCCATAGCGCGTAGAAGTCTTTAAACAAACCTCGTTCGAGTAAGTCGGTGTGGAGTGCCGCAACACCATTAACAGAAAACGAACCAACAATCGCTAGATAAGCCATACGAATGTGCTGTACTGGGCCTTCTTCAATAATTGAAAGTGTACGCTGCATATCAACGTCACCAGGCCATTGACGTGCGACCAAACTTAAAAACCGTGCGTTAATTTCGTATATTATTTCAAGTAGTCGCGGTAAAAGCTTTTCAAAAAGTGGTACTGACCACCTTTCTAGCGCTTCCGGTAACAACGTATGATTTGTGTAGGCCATTGTCTTTGTTGTTATGACCCAAGCTTCGTCCCATTCGAGTTCATATTCGTCAATCAGAAGTCGCATTAATTCCGCAACGGCAATGCTTGGATGGGTGTCATTTAATTGGAAAACGTGATGTTCAGCAAAATCTTTAAAATTATGCCCGTTTTGGTTTACCCACGTTAATAATATGTCTTGCAGACTGGCGCTTGATAAAAAGTATTGTTGGCGCAGTCTCAGTTCTTTACCGTTTTCGCTACTATCATTCGGATACAAAACCATTGTGATTTGCTCAGCAAGGTTTTTCTTGGCAACGGCTTCGGAATAACTGCCTGCGTTAAACTCTGAAAGGTCAAACTCATCTGTCGCTTCTGATTTCCAGAGTCGAAGCGTATTCACGACTTCATTACGGTAGCCCGGGATTGGCACATCATACGGTACGGCTAGGACATCTTGAGTGTTTGCCCAAACTCGATGTTCGCGTCCATCTTTATCTTTATGCGTTTCAATGTGTCCGAAAAACTTCACCCGAACAGCTTGCTCCGGTGCGCTGAGCTCCCAAGGATGGCCTTCTCGCAACCAATTGTCGGGTTGCTCAATTTGATTACCGTGGTCAATGATTTGATTAAACATACCGTATTCATAGCGAATACCATAGCCAAGTACAGGTAAGCCAAGCGTCGCACAACTATCTAAAAAACACGCAGCAAGACGCCCTAAGCCACCGTTGCCTAAGCCAGCATCGTGTTCAGCTTCTTGCACTTGCTCAAGTGAAGTGCAGTATTGTTGCAACGCATTTCGCGATGAATCGGTTAAATCAAGATTAAGGAGCGCATTTCCTAGTGCTCGCCCCATCAAAAATTCAAGCGATAGATACGCCGCTTTTCGCGTTTTTTTACTTCTTAAATGCTGTCTAGTCGCGCGGCATCGAGCAACGAGTCTATCTCGAATCGTTAACGCTAACGCGTTGTATAAATACAGATGCGATTCACCAACTTTATCTCGACCTAATGTGTAATAGAAATGGCGCGTTAAATCATCAACTAATGTGTTTTCGTCTATCTTAGGTGCATCGAGCCAATGTTTTACGATACAAACGTCTTGATTAGCTTGAGGGGTTGTTGGGGCATTCGACTTTTTGCTCATTTCAGTTCCTCATTCTTTGCCGTGAAGAGCCAACTGCTCTTCGCTTCGATTTGTAGATTCGCTTGTGGTGGTAATGTGATATTCGAATTGCTGGTTGAGATGGCAAATTGCCATGTCGCATCGACCGGACACGAAGGAAGTGTGAGATTCAACAAACTGTCCCCTGCATTCAAAACGATCAACACCGCTTGATTAAGCTTTTTATCTAGTAGTGCACATATCAACCACTTACGATTTGACTCATGCCAATTTTCTTGATTCATCAGCTCGCCACTTTCCGTATACCAGTTAACTCCAAACCGCGGATGGTTTGGATGAACGAAAAATGGATTAGAAAAGAGTGAAAACTGCCTACGGATCTTGAGCACATCGTGAATGAAGAAGCTCAGTGCATGGCCCTTTTGAGCCGTTTTCCAAGCTAACCAACTAGAAATATTGTCCTGACAATAGGCATTATTGTTACCGCCTTGCGAATGTCCAAATTCGCTGCCAGCACTTATCATGGGCACACCTTTTGAAATTAGGAGTGTCAGCAATGCATTTTTTTGCATTTTTAGACGAAGCGCATTGATATTGGGATCACTTGAAAAACCTTCGACACCGCAATTGAAAGAGAAGTTTTCACTGTGCCCATCACGGTTTTGCTCTCCATTGGCTTCGTTGTGCTTTTGCTCATAACTCACCCAGTCCGCGAGTGTAAAGCCGTCATGGCTTGTAATGAAATTAATGCTATTTAACGGACCACGAAGATTGTGTTCAAACACATCGTTTGAACCATGAATACGTTTTGCCAGTTCAGGCAAAATCCCATTATCACCTCGCCAAAAACGACGGACTGTATCTCTAAATTTATCGTTCCATTCACGCCATGGCGCGGTGAAAGCGCCTAGCTGATAACCACCAGGTCCAACATCCCAAGGCTCAGCAATGAGTTTCGATTTTTGTAAAATGGGGTCTTGCGCAATTGCTTGCAAAAACGCGTGATGTGGATTGAATCCACCTAAATTACGACCAAGAATTGTCGCTAAATCAAAGCGAAAACCATCTACTCCCATTACTTCAACCCAATATCGCAAACTGTCCATGACTAAACGTAGCGTGGCTGGATGATCTATGTTGATGGTATTTCCACATCCGGTATCATTTATGTAGGCGTCAGGCTTTCCTTCAACCGTTCGATAATAAACTCCATTATCGAATCCCTTAAAAGACAGCATAGGTCCATCAATGCCAGCTTCCGCAGTATGGTTAAAGACAACATCAACAATGACCTCAATGTTGTTTTGATGTAACTTTCGAACCATTTGCTGAAACTCAGCGATGTCCTGCCCCACCAAATACGCTTTGTGTGGAACGAAAAAAGAGAGAGTGTTGTAACCCCAATAGTTTTGGAGTCCTTTCGTGGTCAGAAATTGTTCACTAATAAATGCATGACAAGGAAGCAATTCAATAGCCGTTACACCCAGTTGCTTGATGTGGTCCATGAACGCTTCGTCACACAGAGCGAGATACTTTCCTCTTGTGCCTTCTGGAATTGCAAGATTTCGATTCGTTGCACCTTTAACATGTGTTTCATAAATCAGTGTTTTTGCCCAAGGGTGGTTAGGTCGCTCACCCTCGTATTTACTTAGCCAACGTACCCTACTTTTAGGCATGTCGATGGCGTTGTCAGTGATATTGAGTGTTCCAAGAGGCATATGGCAAAAATGACGTTCGCTCCACGTAAATTCACCATGCAAGTCCGTCGCATAGGGGTCCAAAAGTAGTTTATTGACATTAAAAAATAAGCCTTGCTCGGGTTCATACGGTCCGTCAACACGGAAGCCGTATAATGCCCCCTCATTGAGTGGGCTGACACGAATACTCCAAAAGCCCCCTTCATGCTTAACACAGGCAATACGAGCAACTTCGCTATGTCCACTTTGGTCAAACAAGCACAGCAATACACTAGATGCTCGAGGTGCATACACCGCAAAATTCACCCCATCTTGCCAAGGTGTAGGTCCGAGTGGCTTAGGTACTCCCCTTACAGACTTGATCATGATGCTACCCTGCCACCTTTCTCAGATAGAGTGTGGTAAGAGGCCCAATACTTAACTCAATACTATGCTCAAATCCATGACTTGTAACAGGCTTTGATTCGACCAGTTGCTGTGCATGTGAAACTGCAAGAACCCCAGAACCATAGAGCTGTTCATCATCCGTATTCAGTATTGTTTGATATACCCCAGATGAAGGAACCCCAATCCTGTAAGTATGGTGAACTGTGGGTGTAAAATTAGCGATAACCACCACAACTTCGCTCGCTTGCTTCCCGAATCGGATGAAACTGAGCATACTTTGCTCTGCATTATGGCAATCAATCCATTTAAACCCGACTGGCTTTGTATCGTTTTCATGTAAAGCTGGGATCGTACGATAGTGCTGATTCAGTTTTTTAACGAGTTCGAACACAGCGCGATGAGGTTCAGAATCTAACAGTGGCCAATTAAGTTGCCCGTTGTGGTTCCATTCTTCTCGTTGGGCAAGTTCTGCGCCCATAAACAAAAGCTTTTTACCTGGATGCGCAAACATAAACGCAAGATAAGCCCGAAGATTTGCGAATTGTTGCCAATCATCACCGGGCATTTTTGATAATAGCGACCCTTTTCCATGCACTACTTCATCGTGGCTTAAGGGCAAAATGTAATTTTCACTGTAAGCATAGGCCATCGAAAAGGTGATTTCGTGATGATGGTATTTTCTATGAATTGGGTCACGTTTAATGTAAGACAGCGAATCATTCATCCACCCCATATTCCACTTATAACCAAATCCGAGACCATTGTAATCGGTCGGTGCCGTCACACCAGGCCACGCCGTAGATTCCTCCGCGACCATCATTACTTGTGGACAATTAGCATAGCTTCTCGCATTGACTTTTTTAAGCATGCGATTGCACCGAGGTTTTCGCGCCCACCAAAACAATTTGGGATCCACTCACCTTCTTTACGCGAATAGTCGAGATAGAGCATTGAAGCAACTGCATCAACACGCAGCCCATCAATTTTGAACTCTCTTAGCCAATATTGTGCGTTACCAAGTAGATAAGACTGAACCTCGGGTCTGTCGTAGTTATAGATGTAGGTGTTCCAATCTGGGTGAAAACCTTGTCTCGCGTCCGCATGCTCGTACAAGTGAGTACCATCAAAAAGATGTAGACCATTTTCATCTGACGGAAAATGTCCTGGAACCCAATCCACGATTAGACCCAATTCAGCTTCGTGACAACGCTCTACGAAATAGGAAAAATCCTCAACACTTCCAAAACGGCTTGTTGGCGCAAATAAACCAACTGGCTGGTACCCCCATGAACCATCAAAGGGATATTCACTAACCGGCATTAACTGAATATGCGTAAAACCAAGCTCGTTAACATAGCTGACTAAATCATCCGCAAGTTCGCGATAGGTGAGATATCGATTACCTTCTTCTGCTCTTCTCTTCCAACTTCCTAAATGCACTTCGTAAATTGAAACGGGTGCGTCGACTGCGTTCTGCTTTTTCCGGCTTTCTATCCATTCCGCCGATTTGTCGGAGATAGAGACGAGCGGCTGCACGATGGATGCGGTGCCTGGCGATTGTTCCATTTTGAATGCGTATGGGTCGGCGCGTTCATATCGATTTAGATCACTTGCCAAAATACTGTATTTATAGGTCTCATTGGCACGCAGATTTGGAACAAAAAGCTCCCAAATTCCAGCCGCTGGATGAAATCGCATTGGATGAGCGCAGGCATTCCAGCCATTAAAATGACCAATGACCGACACAGCTTTGGCGTTGGGAGTCCACACGCTAAAACGAACACCGGATATCGAGTCTAACTCGACAAGATGCGAACCAAGTAACTTATAACTCGTTTCGAGGTTTCCTTCATTGAAGAGGTATAAATCGTGATGATTAAGCGATGTCCCAAAGCGATAAGGGTCTTCAAGGCTTACCTTTCCATTTTCATACTCTGCCTGTAATGTATACTTCTTAGCGTCAATTGAAACGTCCAACATCACAAAGAAAAGCGACGATTTAGCTACGCGTTGCATAACAAATTCTTGCGTACCAACACTCACACTGACATCAATAGCGGTTGGTAAGTATGCCCTGATTACATTGGTTTTAGCATCGAGCTTATGTAATCCCAAAAATGAAAATGGGTCTCGAAAACTGGCATGATTAAGCGCATCCAATTCAGCTTGCCACTCACCACTTTCCTCATTTTTTAGTCGGATGTTACCCATTCAATGTCCTTAATTCTTTTACTTCTTTTAGAAGCTCGAGCTTCTTATTAAAAATATCTTCGACCGAGTGGTTTAATTTTCTGCGCCAATTCGGAAACTCCAAGTTCGTTCCCGGCATATTTACTGGGACAGTGGCTTCATCAAGATCATCCAACTGGACAGTCAACAAGCGTGCATTTGATTTAGCGAGAATTTTAAGAAGGACCTCATACACCAACTCAGGCGAGCACAATGCTGTGACTTGATTACCACTGTGCTGATGGATCCAAGTACATAACTTAGCAATTTCTAATTGCCTTTCTTGTAACAACTCGTCTTTCTTTTGGTCATTTATAAGTGAATATTCATAGCGAAGTTCAATGTCTCTCGACTCCCACCAGCCATAAAACGGAGGGACGTCATGATTTGCTATCATGAGCAAGCTTTCTGTTCGATACGTGATGGGGTTGACGAATTGACCTAGGTGATCTTTTTCAAAATAAAAAAGAATGTTTGAAAAGATCCCTGACTCTTTTAGAGCCGCACGAACTTCCTCAGGCACGATACCCAGATCTTCGCCTATTAGCATGACGTTATTCAATTGAGACTCAATCAGCAATATAGAAAGCAGATGTTCAAATGGGTAATACATGTAGCAACCCGTGCGATGTCCATCTTCTTGAGTAAAACACCACCACAGTCGGCGGATAGCCATGACATGGTCTATACGTAAACCGCCTACGCCTTTCATGTTACTTTTTATTAGGCGACGAAAATAAGCATAGTTATCCAAGCTTAGATGTTTAGTATCGAGCGCGGGTAAGCCCCAATCTTGTCCATCTTCTGCCCAAGGGTCTGGCGGCGCACCAACATTTGCTCCATTCGCAAACAAATGCCTATATTCTCGGAACTCTTCGCCATCGTTCGCACACCCAACGGCTAGATCATTAATTAAACCAATCCCCATACCAACGCGTTCACACATGGTTTGACAATCATAAAGTTGTTTGTGCGCTAACCATTGATAAAAGTGACTTTGCGTCAATTCGTGTTCATTAATTTCAGAGGCAGCAACTACTGCGTAAGACAGGAATTCATTGTAGGCTCGCTCTTTCCTCTCAACATTCCACGTTAGATAATCTCGATAAAGTAGTCCTAACACTTCATACTTTATTTTTGACACCTCACTGTAGTCGATAAAAGATGCGCGTTTGATTGTCTGTGAAGCTTCCTCGACTATTCGCGACAATTGCGTCCCCGTATCCGTCGTAGCGAGCGCAACGGCTTCCACCAGATTGATGTAGAGCGGATTTAAAAAACAACGGTGATTTGGACTGTATGGGCTTGCTCTTTCAGGTTGATCTTCAAATAGCTCATGTAAAGGGTTCAGCAAGATGTAGTCGAGCTGTCCTCGGCTTTGTTGAATAAGTTGCTTCAGGTCCCCAAAATCCCCGATACCTAGATTACCTTTCTCGTTCAAACTATATAGCTGAATGGAAAGCCCTACTCGTTTATCTTCATCGTCAGCTCCAAAGGCTTCCGATGGGACAATCCAAAGCTCGGTCGGAAATTGCTCTCCTTTAAAAGTCAATTTTGCATTGTGATAACCGATTGGTATGGATGGAAGATGCAATCCGACTTCCACATAGCGAATATCATTGTAGCGATAATCACCGAGTACATCTGGTATTAGCTTCTGCTGCAGATTGATTTGAAGACTCGGGATTTCAAGTCCAATCAACATATCTAAATCTGATTCTGGAACTCGAACAGATAACCTAAAGTCCTTTTCTTTTACAAGCGAAACGTCAGTCACTGGCTTCAACCATTTCGCAATATCATGTTCAAAATTGTGTGCACTGAGAGCAACTATGTCAGACACGTCAATGTCACAACACCGCAAAGCCTGCTTACGTGTGTCATGGGAAAAATAAACGTGTTCACCTGTGTACTTAGTAAACTCACTACCAACACCATGTAGATACATGGCTTGTTCCAATACATCCATGGTGGAACCTTATTATCTAGCTGTGTTGACTAAACTGTTGTCTGTACCAAAATCATTCGGAATATAGTCGTCGGCAGCATGGTCGTTATCCCACACTTCGCCATCAATGAGGTATTTAAACAAGTACGCTTTATCAACTGGAAGACGTTGCTTCAAACGAAACAAGTTGTCCTTTTTGGAATACTTCATTTCGATAGGTTCCCACCCAGTGAATTCAGCGACCAATTCAACCTTTTCAGCAGATGGGCAAACGTGTTCGAAAGTCACTTCAGCTTCTTCTTTAGTTTTGAAAAAACGTTTAGTCAACATAACCAGCTCCAGAATAAACAAATAGTTCTTAATCACAGAGCCGTATACAGCCCAAAAACGGTTATCTGTGAGCTAATAAATGAGTAAAACAAACAATTGTTTACGCATTATGACAGTGCAAGAATGAAAAAATGCGCACCTGTTTGGTGCATGATTTACGGCAAGTTGCTCGATTTCTTCATTTTTCACATTTCCTTTGAACAAGAGCAATTGTTAGACCAACATGAGAGATTGCTTATTTAAACTAGTCGAGCATATTTTTACTGTAAAGTGAAAATAACTAAATTTTTCTACACACATGTCGATATTTTTTGGGGAGTTACGTTTGCTTTACTTAGGTTTATTGTAATGATTCGTTTATTTGCCCAAGTTTTAAAAAGCCATTTGGTGGAAAAATACAACTTGAAATTTGTTCTAGGATTAAATTTTTCTCATCGATTTGGGTTAATCTGGTAGAACATTGCAAAAAGACAAATTTGTGCTGTCAAAGAGACAAACTTTGGGGACATGGATCACAGAGTCCTAGATTGACAATTGCATTTCGATAAACAATAGATGCTAAATTTAAGTACAAACACACCATCCCGAAACATGAAAAACAAGGTTAGAAAAATGGTCTGTAATAATATGTTATTAGGTCTATTAAGCTTTAGGTTATATACTTCAGCTAGCCTTATGTTTGTATTGCTAGACAAGTTGATTCGCACATTGATTGGTAAAGTAGCACACCATTTTTTCGCTTAGAAAGGGTTTAAATTGAGTAAGTTGGTATTAAAACGAAGTATTCTAATAACAGGTCTATTTTTCTCGGTCCTGCTGATTTTCAATTCTGTTTTAATTGCAACATTAGCTAACTCCACTGAAAGTGTAACAGCGCCTCACCAAATTCATATCCCAGTGCAATCACTCCAGCAAAATCACTTCAGTGAAGCTCGTTCGTTTTTCAATGTCCACTACATCAACGATAAACAAACGCTCTATTTTTTAGTAAGTAAAGACGAAAGTGAGTTCGTTATTGTTCCTGCAAATATCGCAATTATATCCACGTTGCTCGACCCTGTTTTTTTATTGTTAACGCTATTCTTTACGGCTGGTAGTATTTATCTTCACCGCTTGTTCAATCACGAAGAACAAACAATTGAGCATGAAGACAAAATAACAGAAACCCTCAATCACTTTTTTTTATCTCAAGGAATTACGAAAAACCAAACGCTTTCTAGCCCTATAGAAAATAAATATTGCGATGACCTCGAACAATTGCTTCTAAAATCTACAGAACGTTTTTCTCAGTTACAATTTCAGTCGACCTACCTTCATCATCAAGACAAACTCACGCTATTAATTGATAGGCACGCCTTCCTCAAGCATTTAAGTAGAAAGCTTATGCTTGCAGAACGCTCAAAATCCAAGTGTGCACTTCTGTTTATCGATTTAGATGGCTTTAAACAAGTTAATGATTCATTTGGCCACAGTTATGGTGATGAAGTGCTAATTAGCGTCGCCAAACGGCTAAACGAAATAACGCGACGTCATGAGATTAGTGATTTAATTACAGTTAACGACAATGAAGTTGACTATTGCCTATCCCGTTTAGGCGGTGATGAGTTTTCTATTTTCATAGACGAATTCGACAATCAAGACAAATGTGTTCAAATTGCACAAGACGTATTAAATGCGATCGAAACTGACTTTGATATAGGCAATAAAATAATCAAAATTAGTGCGAGTGTTGGTATCGCAACGTACCCTGATTCTGCCGCAACACCACAGTCATTACTACAAATGGCGGATGTTGCGATGTATAGAGCAAAAACAGATGGCCGCGGTATCTTCAAAATCTATTCACCAGAGATGAGCAGCAAGCTTCGACGGTATCACTATTTAGTTGAAGAGTTACGCCTTGCACTTGCGTCTCACAACTTTTTTCTCACCTTTCAGCCTATTGTTCATGTTGGTGATTGCACGATTGATTATTTTGAAGCATTAGTTAGATGGCATCATCCTGTTGAGGGTTACATTACGCCAAGTGAATTTATTCCGATTGCTGAAGAAACAAATATCATTTTGGAGCTAGGCGATTGGATCATGTACGAAGCTTGCGCCCAAATGAGCGCTTGGTACTACGCTGGAATGAAAAAGGTAAAAATGTCGGTAAACGTTTCAGGTGTCCAATTACGCCACAGAAAACTCTATAGTTGGGTCTCCGATATTCTAGCTAAAACTAAATTGCCAGCCTCTTCACTGATGCTTGAAATCACTGAAACCACGCTCATAAAAGCAAGTTCCCATATCATTGAAGAGTTGGAACAATGTCGTGCGGCAGGCATTATTATTGCGATTGACGATTTTGGTACTGGTTTTAGTTCATTAAGTACCCTAGCTGATTTGCCCATTGATGTCATAAAAATAGACAAACAGTTCATATCTTCGGCCCATGACAGCATCAAGTATTTCAAAATTCTACAATCAATTAGCGAGACTCGGAAAAGACTTGGGGCTAAAGCTTGTTGCAGAAGGTGTTGAACGTACTGAACAGTTCGAGCTGGTTAAGCAACTCGGAATAAGCTGCGTGCAGGGATACCTTGTAAGTCAACCTCAATCATCGACCCGTGTTAACAACAAAGTACTCAAAGCTAACGTTAACAATGTAGCGCTTACAGGCACAAGCGTCTGGTTACCTGAATAGCATTTAGCTTATTTTTAGGCGCAAGACGCTGCTAATTATCGTTCAAATTTAGTTTCTAAAATCACCGACGACGTGGTTCGCTCAACCCCATCTAAATTTCCAATTTCATCAAGTAAATGGCTTAGCTTTTCTAGGTTTTGTGCAGAAACAATCGCGATTAAATCGTACTCGCCGCTAATCGCATAAAGCGCAGAGATATTACTCATTTGCTTAAGTGCCAAATTCGTTTTAGTGGTCAGCTTTTGTTTAACCTTTATTGAAACATGGGCCGAAACCAACGCATTCGCATAGTCACCGCCAAATTCAACTCGATAACCTTTTATTACGCCACTTTGCTCTAGCTTGGCGATTCGATTTTGTACAGTTGCCCGAGATACTGACAATAGTTTTGCTAAGTCCGTTATGCTCATTCTTGCATCAGCGCGAAGTAAATTTAACAGCTTTTCATCTTGTTCACTTATCATATCGTCACCATTACCATTCATTTTGTAAAAATATTATCTCATTTTTATCATTTTAACACTGCAATTTTGATTAAAATGGTTCAATAATGAAAAAACTAACGCTGAGCAAATAAAAACATCTCCACTCAGCCCGTTCAAAATTATGAGGAAGTCGTCATGCAAGTAAATCGTGAGCTATTTGATCTAGTAATGGCCCCAAACTATAACCCAGCAGCGGTAATCCCAGTTAAGGGTGAAGGTTCAAGAATTTGGGACCAAAATGGCGACGAGTATATCGACTTCGCCGGTGGCATTGCGGTTAACTGTTTAGGCCACTGCCATCCAGCACTTGTAAACGCGTTAAAAGAACAAGGTGAAAAGATTTGGCACTTATCGAACGTTATGACAAACGAGCCTGCTTTACGCCTTGCGAAAAAACTAACAGACGCAACTTTCGCAGAAAAAGTATATTTCGCTAACTCAGGTGCGGAAGCAAACGAAGCAGCACTTAAACTTGCTCGTCGATACGCGATTGAAAAGTTCGGTGCAAACAAAACTCAAATTATCTCATTTGCTAAAAGTTTCCACGGCCGTACTTTCTTTACCGTAACTGTTGGTGGACAAGCTGCATACTCAGATGGCTTTGGTCCAAAGCCTCAGGATATCGTGCATTGCGATTTCAATGACATTGAGGCATTCAAAGCGTTGATCAGCGACAACACGTGCGCGGTAATGATGGAACCAATTCAAGGTGAAGGTGGTATCATTCCAGCTAATGCTGAATTCGCTCAAACAGTGCGTGAGTTATGTGATAAACACAATGCACTTTTAATTTTTGATGAAGTACAAACAGGTGTTGGTCGTACTGGTAATCTTTATGCTTATCAAGGTTTAGGTGTTACACCTGATATTCTATCAACAGCAAAAGCGCTAGGTGGTGGTTTCCCTATTGGTGCGATGATCACAACGACAGAGATCGCGAGCTATTTAAAAGTAGGCACGCACGGTTCAACGTATGGTGGTAACCCACTAGCATGTGCGGTAGCAGAAGCAGCGTTTGATACAGTAAATACGCCTGAAGTACTCGAAGGTGTGAAAGCAAAATCAGCGCTATTCCGTGAAGGACTAGAAGCGATCAACGCTAAATACAACGTATTCTCTGAAATTCGTGGTGAAGGTCTTCTTATTGGCGCTGTACTAAACAAAGACTACGATGGCCGAGCGCGTGATTTCCTAGTAGCAAGCGCAAACCATAAATTGCTTACGCTTGTTGCTGGTACAAATGTAGTACGCTTCACTCCATCATTAGTTATCCCAAATGAAGACATCGAAGCTGGTTTAGCGGCGTTTGAAAAAGCGGTTGCTGACGTGGTTAACGGCTAATTTAGATAAGACCTAAACGAGGGGTAATCTACCCCCGTTTGGAGCCTACTATGAAAGTATTAAGACCCATAAAAGCGACTGACTTCGCAGCCCTTCGAACGATAGCGGAAGAATCCGGCCCCGGATTTACTTCGTTACCGGTTGACGATGAAAAGCTACAAAGTAAGATTACGCGTTCTGAAGACAGCTTCAAAAAGCCTGTTGATTGTCCTACTGACGAAGGTTATCTATTTGTTTTGGAAGATTTCGAAACAAAAACCATACTTGGTACAACGGCAATTGAAGCAGCAGTTGGCATGGATACCCCACTGTATCATTACTACAAAAGTAAATCGGTTCACCATTCGAAAACGCTCAATGTGTACAACACCGTTGAAGTTTTAACTATGTGTAATGACTACACCGGTGCAACCGAAATTTGTACCTTGTTTTTACGCCCAGATTTTAGAAAAGGGTTAGCTGGTCGCTTCTTATCTCGCTCTCGTTTCTTATTCATGGCAGATCATCAGAGTCGATTCTCCGACACTGTCATTGCAGAGATGCGCGGTGTGAATGACGAAAATGGCCATTCACCCTTCTGGGAATGGTTGCAAGATCATTTCTTTAGCATTGATTTTCCTGTTGCCGACCACCTTGTTGGGCTTGGCAATAAAGTGTTCATTGCTGAACTTATGCCAAAGCACCCTATTTATGTGAATTTGCTCAGTGAAGAGGCTCAGTCTGTCATTGGACATGTTCACGAAAAGACCAAGCCTGCACTTAAACTGCTTGAAAAAGAAGGTTTTGAACACCGTGGCTATGTTGATTTGTTCGACGCGGGTCCAACAGTCGAGTGTCGCATGCAAAACATTCGTAGCATCAAAGAGTCGAAAGAATATCCAATCGTTATTGGTGAAGCTCGTGGTGAAGTCACTTTTGCCATAAGCAACCAAAAGCTCGCCGATTTTAGAGCGACTTACACTAAACAGGCTATTTTCGACGAAAGTAAACAAGAACTGGTTGTAACACCACAAGTGGCTGAAGCGCTTGAGCTTAAAAATGGCGACTCTGTGAGGTTTTTCGAATTATAAGTGTCTCGCGTCGTGCTTAGAAATTAAACGCGAGTCAAACTTGCAGCAAACACTGCAAACTATTAGGAAGAACATTATGCACAACAACGTAGATACACTTTTTGCAAACCTATGGGATAACTACTTATCAGTTACACCATCAGCGGTTAAAGTTCATGAGCTTTTGGGGTCAACACAACAAGACGACGTAATAAATGACCACATCGCTTTACGTACATTTAACCACTCGAAAATCGGTTTAGAAAAGCTTGCTGCGCACTTTTTAGCAGTTGGTTACAAAGAGTGTGGCGAATATCATTTCGAAGCAAAGAAATTATACGCTAAACACTTCGAACATTCAGATCCAACTAAGCCAAAGGTGTTTATTTCGGAACTACTTTTAGAACAGTGTTCTGAACAACTGCAAAGTATTATCAATCGAATGATCGACCAAATTGATCCTTCAGTTGTTGAAAACGACAACTTTTTGTACTCGGGAACACATTGGCAAGTAAGCCATGAAGAATACAAAACCTTGTTAACTGAGAGCGAATATGCTGCGTGGATGGCTGCATGGGGCTTCAGAGCTAATCACTTTACCGTTAGCATTAACTATCTGAACAACTTCGACACTATCGAATCTGTGAATCAAGCATTAAAAGACGGTGGTTTTGCATTGAATACTTCAGGCGGTGAAATCAAAGGCTCACCAGAAGTTTTGCTAGAGCAATCTTCAACGCTTGCTGATGAGTTCTCAGTGAAATTCAGCGATGGCGAATTCGCAATCCCAAGTTGCTTTTATGAATTCGCCCTTCGCTACCCTAAAGCAGACGGCGAGCTTTATACCGGTTTTGTTGCCGCTTCAGCGGATAAAATTTTCGAAAGTACTAACGCTCGTTAGTCCTTTCGTTAATGAAAGATACTCTTGTTTAGCTATCACCTTAGGTGATCCCAAAGCGGCTTAGGCCGCTTTTTTCATTTTTCTTTTCTCATTTCAACACAAATCATCTTTTTAACCCAAGACAACTTAACGCGATTATCACTGTTCAATTATCCGTCACATTACTGACTTATTTTTGATCTAAGTTGGATACAAGTGTTGTTTTAGCGACTCGTCTTGGTCAAGATAAGAGCCGTTCATAAAGTTGAAAATGTATCTAAGAAACATTCACCTAAGCCAAAAATAAAAAAATAACGACTTAGGAAGCATAAGAATCAGGCTTAGATTGCGGCTTTAATCCAGAACGTTGACCAAGGTAGGAGGTAACAATGGTTAGTCCCATTAATTTACGGAACAACAATATTTGCATTGAAGAGTTGGCTAAAGCTCACCCTGCGCTTGAAGATAAAAAGGCCTATCGGCAAGCACTTAAGTACTGGCAAAACGAACTACTCCACGTGCAGCAAGCCTATTACCATCAACAAAAAAGAGCGTTGATAGTTTTTGAAGGCTGGGATGCAGCAGGTAAAGGTGGTGCAATTCGTCGCATTACAGAAAAGTTGGATCCTCGAGGCTATGCTGTCTACCCTATTTCAGCGCCACATGAGGAGGAACAGGGAAAGCATTACCTCTACCGATTTTTTAATAAATTGCCTAGTAAAGGGTGCTTAACGATTTTTGACCGCTCTTATTATGGCAGAGTGTTAGTCGAGCGTGTTGAAGGCCTTGCAACGCACGCACAATGGCAACGCGCTTATCAAGAAATAAATGAATTTGAACGATTACTGATTGATGATGATGTAAAAGTGATCAAGCTATTTCTCCACATCAATGAAGATGAACAGCTAAAACGCTTTGAAGAGCGTCTTAATAATCCATTTAAGCGATGGAAGCTCACTGCAGAAGACGTTCGTAATCGTCAAAAGCGGGAAGATTACATTCATGCTTATAACGATATGTTTTGTAAGACCGATACAGAAACAGCTCCATGGCATATCATCTTGGCTGAACATAAATGGTATGCACGTGTGAAAATTCTTGAAACGATAGTAAGCGCACTGAGTGAAGATATCGTTGTTGCGCCCCCTGAAATCGACCGCGAAGTCGTGAAGCTCGCGAAACAACAACTCGGACTCAGCGTTAAGGAGTAATTATGGAACGCTCTACATGGTTAAAGGCAAGACTGCAGTTTGTTGATGGCAAAGCGCCAGACCAATCTATTGCTAAACACCTAAAGATGGCCACCAGCCCATTTTACTTTTTTAGAGGCAGTGCCAGCGTATTCTACGCTGATATTCATTCTAACCATTTGTCATTACCAAATGAACTGTTGAGTATACCGTTGACGACCATTATGGGTGATTGCCATGTCAGCAATTTCGGCTTCATCAGTGAAGAAGGAGCACACGGCGAAACCCTTATTTTTGCACCCAACGACTTTGACGATGCCTGTATTGGTCATGCAGCTTGGGATCTATTAAGATACCTTGTCAGCCTGCCTCTCGCGCAACAAGAAGGCGTTCGATTAAAACAAGAATTTATCAACGACCAATCACCCGACAGAGAAAAAGATCATGTAAAAGTATCTCAGGTTCAGGAAGCAATGCATGCATTCATTCAATCTTACATGGAATATTGTCAATCATCATTAGCAGGCCATATAACAAGCCAGTCGGCTCTGCTGGCGTTTAGCGAGAAGCACATTTTATTCAAACGTTGGCAAAAAGGCCTACAACGTTTAAGTGATGGTGCTGCGTTTCTAACAAAAAGTACATTAGCTAAAGAAATAGATTGCTTCTCTTTTCCACTAAAGTTCAAGGAAGACGATAGTAAGTTTCGACGTTTAGACCAGCCTACGGATGAAGAAATTAGAAACGTGTTTGCGCCTTATGTATCTGACGAAATTTTAGACATCGTTGAACGTATTGACGCAGGTACAGGGTCGAACAACATGTTACGCTATTACTTGCTTGTTGGTCCAAAACACATTACACCCGAAACACTTTCTCTTTGTTACATCGTAGAAGTTAAACAACAGCGCGAAGCTGCACCGCTACACTTTTTCCCTCAACTCTGCGTAACTAACCGCTTAAATCCAGCGCATTTAACTGTGCATTGCCAGCGCAGAATGCAAAGACGTCCAGATTTAATCTTGGATGATGCACTTTGGCAAGGACAACACTACCTAATCCGCTCACGTCATCACGCCCGAGTTGGGATTGATCCTGAGCATTTCACGCTTGGAAAACGTGCTGCGATTAAAGACGGTTTTACACAATATGCTCAAACCTGTGGAGAAGCGTTAGCACTCGCGCATATGAGAGGCGACCGTCGTTCTCTTGCGTTTCAGCAACAGGTCGTTGACGTGTTACCTAGATACATAGACAAACTGGTCGACATGGCAACAAAATACGCAGACCAAGTATCCCAAGACCATGCACTTCTAGTTGAGATGCTTTCTCACCGTATAGACGAAGCCCGTCGTACGCGAAAATTAGCTCACCGGAATAATTTTTGCTGGCTTCATGTTGAAGTGGAGTCAGCATATCTTGTCCATGGTAACGCACCGAAAAATGAAAAAGTGCAAGAGCTGGTAATTGATGCTTCTGTGCAAATTGTGCAATTCGCAGAGCATCACTGTGCCCAGTGTTCGAGCGTATTTTAATTAGATCTCGATTTGTAAACGTTGCCTCGTGTATGAGTAAATCTACACCTTTAATTGCGTCTGCTAACAAAGCTGGTTTTTCATTGTCCCCACACACAATGACTGTTCTAGGCCGCCAAGAATAGAAGGTGTAGTCTTTCGCTCTCAAAAACCGTTCATTGAAGTAAACGTCATTTCCTTTTTGTAAGGTGTTGTAATGAGGACCAGATTGAACACCATCATTTTGAAGTTGTTCAATTCGCAGTTTTCTCGGAATTTGAAGTTCTGTAATACGAAAACCATAGCTTGGTACTCGGTGTTTCAATTCGAGTATTTCAATTTCACAGCAATCAAACGTCAGCTTATTCTCTATGTATTCAATTGCATGGCAGCGTAAATCAAAAGGCAAATCAAGTTGAGTTAATGCAAGTGTCGTGCGAACAAATTGAATGACTTTCTCTGGTGCTATCAGATCAACAGCGGCTGTTCGACCGGAGACCATAATTGCAGCAATTAGACCAGGTAAGCCGTAACAGTGGTCACCATGAAGATGTGTTATTGCTATAACGCTTAAGTGGTATGGCGATAAAGAACTTTTAAGAAGTTGATGTTGTGTGCCTTCAGCGCAGTCAACTAATACCCACGCTTTTGAACGTTCAAAGCTTATCCCTGTAGCCGACATGTTTCGACTGAGACTCGGACTACCTGACGATGTGCCTAAAAAATGTATATTCACTTATTAATAACTTGAATATTGCAATGACTGCCTCTATTACAACATAAGGCATCCCAATTTGTGATCTATTTCACTTCAACGGACCTATAAAACAAGGACGATAGAAGTGGTCGCGGATGTGGCAACTAAGCCTGTTTTTATTCTTTCCAGAGGGTAAAAATCGTTTCAATAGTTCAAAAACGCTTCAAACTTCTTAACTGGAGATCTTATGAAAAATGAAATTGATAGCAAGACCTTACTGCTCGTCTACGAGCATATACAGCTCCATGGTGAATTAGTGGATGAAGGCAAAATGCTCAATGGCGTAACCGCGTTCTCAGATTTCGATGGCTACACAGTGTATTTAAAGACAAACGGCGCACAATTGCGATTTGGTTTCCACAATACCTATCATCTCGACTACGAAAAAGAAGACCAAAAATTGGTTTTCATGGATGCCATACATCGAATTAAAGATCTTGCCCTCAATGAACAAAGTCAGACGTAGACCGACGAATAGTAAAAACTTGGACTATGTGAGAGCGGCGCTTGAGCGACTAACTGCAGACCCGAGCAAGCTGTCTCAGCTTAGATGTAACTGCCAACAGTTAAAACGCGAGTACTCGTTCAACAAAGGGTTGCTCACCGCAATAGAACGCCTTGAGTGGGTATTTTGCATCGATGATGACATCGAGCGGATCACATCGCAAATATTGAATGATGACTATATCAGTAGAAAGATCCTTAAATATCCCCTACTATTTAAAGGGTTAACATAAAAAAGGCCAAAAGTTTCGCACTTTTGGCCTTGTACAACAGTATGTTTACATGGTTATTGTGTAAGCAGGTTTATGGCTTAAAACTCCATCACCACTTTTACCGAAGCATCCACAGCGTCGGTTGACACATAACCAATCGTATCGGGATTAGAACTGATTAATTTAATCACTTCTTGATCGTTCGACACTTCTTTCGGCGGCGTGCCTTTTCCTGTAAAGACGAGTTTTGACCAATACGCTTTCAACTGAGCGGCAGTCTTATTTAACACTTTCTCATTGAACTCACCTGTCGCCGCAGTACCGCTATCTTGCCCTATCGGAATTACTTTATTTCCGTTAGAAAATGCTTTTTCTTTACCCGTAAATATGCGGTTTATCGCTGCGGCATCCAATGCGCTGGTATTACTTGGATGGACAACAACCGCTACACCTGCTGACGCGCTTG
The DNA here is from genome assembly GCF_017638925.1 of Pseudoalteromonas xiamenensis. Classification (NCBI taxonomy): domain Bacteria; kingdom Pseudomonadati; phylum Pseudomonadota; class Gammaproteobacteria; order Alteromonadales; family Pseudoalteromonadaceae; genus Pseudoalteromonas; species Pseudoalteromonas xiamenensis. The sequence goes on along the minus strand of NZ_CP072135.1, from coordinate 507,210 downwards.
CACTTAGAAGCGCTAAACTGATTAATGAATACTTGATCATCCTAATGCCCCTCTAAAATACGACGTCAACGCCAAAAGTGATTGCTTCACTGTCACCAGCCACCGCTAAGTCGAACGATTCATCTTCAACTTTGTCGTATTGCACTTTGAATGCTGCAGAAGGATGAAAATCCCAACGAACGCCTACAGCTTTTGTATTGTGTTTTTCTGTATCACCATCACCATCTTGGCTAAAGTCCGAGAACATAACGTACGGAGTAACATCACCAAAACGATAACCTGCGCTCAGCATATAGGTGTCCAAATTGCCACCGAGATCAAGTCGGTTAAATTCAGATAAAATAAAGAAATTCCCAAAATCTGCGTTGGCCGCCAGACCATAGAATTTACCATCGCGAGAGTCTTTACCATCCCACATTGACGGTTCACCATCGATGAAACGGCGGTTGGTATACTGCATGTGAGTTACGCGGATCTCTAACCAATCTTTACTAAACGTGGCGACACCACCGAAAATGTCTTCCCAGATCTCTCGTGTAGGTTTTTGAAAGAAAAAATCGGAAAGGAGTTTGTTATTCGGATCGTCTTCTTTACCAGCATAAATATTGGCCGTCATGGACCAATCGCCAATCGACCCGTTATAAAGGAAGTTGATCCCTTCATAGTTAAATATTTGCCATGTGTAGTTATCCGCTGGAGGTCTCATCCAAACGTAAGCGTACCCAACATCATAAAAGTCCGAGTAATAAAACAAAGGTAACCGTTTCTTACCTGCCTGAACGGTCCAGCTATCGTTCAACTCGTAGGATATATAAGCCCATTCGAATTCTGCGTTGTAATCGTCAGCCCCTCGAGCGACCACTTGCCCTGTAACGCTTAAGCCTTCCCCGAGCTCAGCACTTACTTGAAGACCAATAAGTGATTCTGGTTTAAACGAAAAATCTTCCGTATAAGCAGAAACTATTGGATAATCAGCAAGAAAGGTCGGTTCAACGCCGTATTGAGGCACCCCTGTTCCGTTTAATACTTTGCCTGCGTTAACACTGGCAAACCCTGAAATGTTCACGTCTGCATGCGCTGAGAGTGACGTGAGCGCAACTACAAGAAGAGAATATTTTAATTTCATTGATTGGCTCCCAATCTTTTGTTCACGTTTTGCACTGGTAAGTATAGTTAACTTTAAGAAAAAGAAAGTTTTTATTGAAAAAAGCCAAATTCTTACTAAATTTTATAGCGAACGTATGCAATTATTTCGTATGGTAATTAACATTGAAGTAACGTTACATCCTACGAGCTCGCATACAAATCGCGATCTCTGTTGTAAAAAAGGTATCTTATGTCGCAAACATCTTGGTCGTTTCGTAACTTGAGCATCACTAAAAAGATACACGCTATTACTGTTGTCGCGGTAACGGCGTTTATTGGACTTGTGCTGATCAACTACAGCTCTATGCAATCAAATCAGAAATCGTTAGGTGAGCTTGAAAGTCAAACCTATAAACTGTTGATATTAACGTTGAGCAACGTAACTGCATTCCAAAACTTGGATGAGACCTACACTCAAGCTGTTACTTTTGGGGATAGCGATCTTTTAAATAAAGCAAATCAAACAAAAAGCACGCTCGAAGAGAACCTCAAACAACTCCCTTCTTTGAATGTGGCTTTTCCAACGAATAATACGCTCGACACCCTAGGGCGCTACTCGAAGTTAGCCCATGACATCGCGTTATCGATGATTGATGGGACCGCGGATTTTGCCGTCATTCAGCAAAAAGCCAAGCAGAAAGGCGAGTTGTACGACAGCATTCTGGAAACATTAAAAGCAGATCAAAAACGTGCCGATGATCGCTTCTTTGAATTGATCGACGAAACTAAAACGAGTTCAGACAAAGCACTGACGATGATGTTCGTTGTTGCCGTTGTATCGCTCGTGATTTTGGTTAGTCTGGCCATCGCTATCGCACGAGCCATTGGTAAATCAGCAAGTGAGGCTGCAAATAACCTTAAGTTGCTTGCCGACGGTAAAGGTTCTCTTAGTTCTCAACTCAATGTCCATTCCCACGATGAAATAGGCCAGGTTTCTCAAAACTTCAACGAGTTCGTGGGGCTGTTAAAAGGGACCGTACTAGACGTAATCAACGTTGTTGAGCCACTGATGGAAAACAGCACACGTCTTGTACAAGGTATGGAAAGTGCTGAAAACGCCACTCAGCAGCAAAGTAGCGATGCGGAAGTTGTGCGTCATTCAATGGAAGAGATGAAACAAAGTGTTGGTGATATCTCACAATCAGCAGCAAGCGCATCTCAAGCCGCACAATTAGCAGAGAAAGGCGTTGATGAAGGCTTAGCTCAGATCGGTGTTTCTGTTAAGCAATCTCAAACTCTGAGTAACGAAATCGACAAAGCCGCATTAACGATTAACAAGTTAGCTGAAGATACTCAAAACGTTACGCAAATATTGAATGTTATTACCTCTATCGCGGAGCAAACAAACTTACTGGCATTAAACGCGGCAATTGAAGCGGCTCGTGCGGGTGAGCAAGGACGAGGCTTTGCTGTGGTTGCAGACGAAGTCCGTGAACTTGCTTCTAGAACAGCAAAATCAACTAACGAAATTCGCGAATTGCTAAACGTGCTAACCGTTGCAGCAAGCAATGCCGTTACCGCCATGAATGGTGCTAGAGATATGGCATCAAGCAATGCCGCGACGGCTGATGCAACAGGACGTTCCATTCAACAAATTTCTGTTCAGATCCTCGCTATCAATGGAATGAACTCTCAAATTGCAGCCGCTACGGAAGAGCAAACTTCAGTCGCGGCAATGGTTGTTGACAATGTCTCGAACATGCACCAGTCATTCCAAGATACAATGAAGGCACTTGAACAAGTGCGTGATGTCGCGAAAAACCTCCATTATCTTTCTGACTCACTACTCGACGCTACGAGCAAATTTAAGATTTAACCCATAAAAAAAGCGCTGATACATATCAGCGCTTTTTTCTAACACTATCGCTATCGACTACTTACCTTTCATCGCACTACGAACTTTAGATATTTTTGAACGCATTTTTAATCGGGCCTCCGCAGATGCCTGATTACTTGGACGATTCGTTCTACCTTTCTTATAACTTGCAGGCTTCTTATTGAGCGTATCAACTAGCTTTTCACGGCTGGCAACTTCGTATCCAGGTAGATAGTAACGCTTAATTCGCTGACCAATTAATTCTTCAATACTCATTAGCACACGTTCTTCTTCACGGCTAACGAACGAAATCGCGTGACCACTTAAGCCTGCGCGTCCTGTACGTCCAATGCGGTGAACATAGTCTTCTGCTAAGAATGGTAAATCAAAATTAATCACTCGAGGCAAACCGACGATATCAATACCACGAGCTGCTACTTCGGTTGCGACGAGTACTCGAGCCTTACCTTCTAGAAACTCTCGAAGTGCACGACGTCTTGCTCCTTGCTTTTTGTCACCGTGACATACAGTAGCAGTAATGCCATATTGCTGTAGTTCTTCAACTACCGAATCCGCAACGTCTTTCATATTGACGAAAACAAGAACCTGTTGCCAGTTTTTCTTACCAATCAACTCTGAAAGAAGCTCTAACTTTCTTGTTTGATCAACAGGATAAACAATGTGACGTACCGTTTCTGCCGTCGTATTTTCTGGGGCAACTTGAACTATTTCAGGATGTTTTAACACACTCATTGCAAATTGTTTCATTGCCGGTGGGAACGTTGCAGAAAACAGCATCAATTGGCGTGATTCTTTTACAAGCGCGATAACTTTCTGCATGTCGTCAATAAAGCCCATATCTAGCATACGGTCTGCTTCATCTAAAACAAGATATTGAACGTTCGCAAGAGAAACATTGCCTCGGGCAATATGATCATGCAGACGTCCCGGCGTTGCTACAATGATGTCAGCACCAAGTTTAAGGGCGTCTCGTTGACCCGCATGGTTAACACCGCCAAAAAGTGCAACAGTATTTAATTCAGTATGTTTTGCAAACGCTTTGAAATTATTTGCGATCTGTTCGACTAATTCACGAGTCGGCGCTACCACAAGTACTTGTGTTTCACCTTTTATATCGCTTTCTAATAAGCGCTGAATAATCGGCAACGCAAAAGCGGCTGTTTTACCCGTTCCAGTTTGTGCTGTTGCAAGGATGTCTTTATTTCGACGGATCGCAGGAATAGCCGCCTGTTGAATAGGCGTAAGTGTTTGAAAGTTTAATTCTTCTAGTGCGTCTAAAATTAAAGGAGAGAAACTAAACGATTTGAAATTCATAGGTTAAACCTGCGGCCGAGCAAATTGGCCGCAGATTATAGGACAAATTAATGTAATTGCCTAATGCCTTCTTACACTAACTTCAGTAACGTTGCATCTATTAATGACGCTTTACCACCCACAACGTCTTTTTCATTTAATGCATTTAGCAAGGCCATACCTTCTTCTTGCTGGTTCACATTAAGTGGTACATATGGTAAACGAAACACCGGTGCGACAGCGCCTGTCATTATCAATGCCGAGTTAATAGCGATTGGATTCGGCTCACAGAAAAGCCATTTCATCAGGGGCTGAAGCTGCGTATTGAGTTCCTCAGAACGGCTATCCATCAACTGACGCATTAAACCAGGTATGATGTTTGATGTGACTGAAATAACGCCATGAGATTGATATTGATGTTTTCCATCATGGGCTTCATCATCATTACCCGACCAGCACGCTATACCTCTGGATTCGTAATAACCAATTCTCTCGTTTCCTGCACATTCTTTAACGCCAATAAAGTTTTTATGTGCGGCGAGTGGCTCAATAATATCCGGCGTGAGATCTTGGCCTGTGCGACCCGGTACGTTGTATATAAATGCAGGCCCAATATCTAGTACACGCTCAAAGTGTGCTTTTAAGCCCTCTTTTGACGTACGACCGTAATAAGGGTTAATTTGAAGCGCCGCGTCCATACCACTCGCAAAACCATATTCCGTCGCTTTAATTGCTTCGCGAGTATTATTGCTTCCTGTGTTTCCAACAATCAGTAATTTACTGCCAAATTTTGAGACGCTGTGGGCAATAAGCATTAGGTGTTCTTCCCAATGCATCAACTGACCTTCACCGGTTGTACCACCGACAACAATACCATCAACACCACCTTTAATTTGCTCTTCGACGAGCTTATCAAAAGTTTTTATGTCTATTTCACCTTTCATTGTATAGGGTGTTTTGATGGCCGTGATAAGGCTTGCTTTTTTGATAGTTTGAATACTTTGCATGCGTTGGTGTTCTCTATTTCCGTTGTGGTATTTGTATCACAATCTAGGGTTATTTCCGAGTGCCAAATCAAATTGCCTTCAAAAAATGCTTGATAAAAATAACGGTTCGATTCAAACTACAAACACTGTATATTCATCCAGTGTTCAACATGAGCCTAACGAATTATCTATCTAACCATTTTTACACTGAAAAAGAATTATGTGATCTGTTGCGTCTTGAACAAACCGAACTTGCAAGCTGGCAAGCAAATAAGCTCTTTCCTAAACCAAGTTATTGTATTCAGAACCAGATAAAATGTAGTTCCTACCTTGGTTTTTACGAGTGCGAGGAATTTAGAGACTATTATCCTAAGGGCGCATACCAATGGGGTCAGTTAATACAAAAACACAAAGTGACACAGGCGTCTCATGCATATGAAATCTTCGCACAACAATACTCAACTGTATTGGCAAAAATTGTTCAGCAAGGTGTGCAATGCCTAAGCGAGGCATTTAATGAAGAGCTCGATGAGCATATACAGCAATCGTGGCAACAGTTTTTATGCAGTAAATATGGCGTGATTAGCCAAAACGGGTTAGTTGAGGAAGTCGTTTATATTGACCTAGGCAGGGTTCTGGTGGACGAAATTACTGAAGAACGAAGCAAAACATCACTTCAACTAGAGGAACGGGCGTTATTAATTAAAGCGCTGAAACTTTTAAATCGGGGCCTCAGTCATAATGCCGCTCACGAAAAGCATGAGTCACTCCGCTATCACTATGTTGACGCTATTTTACAAAAATACGATCTATCTATTCGTTAACGGTTCGCTCGAATTGTGCTCTCAGTATTTCAAATGCTTTGAGCACTTTTAACTTATCGTCACATAATGCATCGTACCATTGGTCGAAAACTTCGTCGTCATCTTGCTCACTCATCACCTGATATTCTACAAGTAACATAACGATGTCACTGTGTGTACAACCTAGATTATCAAGTGTCTCGATTATCGGTATTTGATTGTTTTGTTTTAGTTGCGCCAATACTTCGTTGTCTATATTTTCGTTAGAACTTCCCATGTTATCCTCAACCAATTCGCACGACATAATCTACTTATACCAAGAATTTTAGGAATAGCTAGAGCCAGAATGTCCGTTTGGTCATTACGTAATCGAAATGTGAATTTTTGGTGTTTTCTTCGACGACAATGGACTGTTCTATTTTATTTAAAATTTAATCGCCATCGCTCTAATGTCGAATTATCCAACAAACATGGGCGCATTAAAAAGCCCTGAGTGTCATCGCATTCAAGGCTTACGTAATCTGAATTGAATCTACAAGAGTTTAGGGTATTACTTCCCGAATAGGAGTTCCCAAAAACTAGGTGGTTCGTGCAATTTATGATATTCCTTTCTTAACGCATCAATTTTCAAAGCGTGCTCTTTTGCTTTATCAAGTTCACCAGCCTTTAGCATAGGTATTAATTCATCTAATTGCTTTTTTACCTGGTTTAAGCCTTCAAATGATTTGTCTTTTAACTCTGGTTTAAATCCAAGCACTTTACTCTTTTCAATGAGTAATTCCATTTCAGAAATGGCGTTGAGCGCTTCATCGGTGGTTTTGGCTTTCATGATTTGTTTGTAACTGAAACCAATTTTCTTCATGGTTTCATTAAGCTCACTCGTTTGGCCATTCGCATAGACAAAAGAAGAACCGATGAGTAAAAAAATTAAAATGCAGAATTGAGAAAATCGATTTGACATGGTACCCCCAAAAATTCAATCGCATTATATCCGAAACATTGGCCATGGAAAATGCTACACTACGTGTAAAGGGGCTTTACATTCGAGGTACAATGAAATTTTACGAGATTTTTATCTGTTTTGTTTTATGCCTATATAGCTCGCTGGGTGTCGCTCAGACGTCGGTAATTTTTATCAATCCCGGATTTGTTGCCAACAACCCTACCGGTCCATTTTGGCAAAACGTTTCAACGGTAATGGGTGCAGCCGCTAAGGACCTCGATATCGCTTTGAAAATTCATTACGCCAATCGCGATCATATTCAAATGAAAAAGCTCGTATTGGATGCGCTAAACGAGTCTCCTGACTTCTTAGTTTTGGTAGATGAAAAATCTGCCGTTACCAAGTTGCTGTTATCCAGCCCACCGTCAAAGACGAAAATATATTTTTTGCTTAATACACCAACCAGTGTTGATTTAGAGCGCCTCACACGAAAAGGTTTTAATGTGGTAGGCAGTGTAATTGCGGATAACACGCACGTTGGCAAAGCCCTCATCACCTCATTAATTGAGAAAGCCAAGCAATCTAAAGGGACGATAATCGCACTATATGGAGACACCTCGACACAAGCTTCTATACTGAGAGAACGAGGCATGTTGTCGGTTATCAACCGTCAACATGGGCTAAAACTGAGAGAAAGGCTATACGCTAATTGGTCTGAGCTCGAAGCCTACAGACTTACTCACGGTCTCGCACAACGTTATCCAGATCTCAGTATTGTATGGGCAGCCAACGATGCGATGGCGGCAGGTGCGGACAGAGCTTTAAATCAATTAGGAATTCGAGAAAAAGTCGCCATCGGCGGTATAAATTGGGATCCTCAAATAGAACAATTAGACATTAGCTTTGGCGGGCATTTTATGCTTGGTGCCTATGCACTCATTGAGCTAATAAACCTACAAGATCAAGGTTCTCTTGTTTCGCCACATAAAGAGTTGCCCATTTTTGTACCATATAATGAAGACTACCAAAAACTGCTTCATGCAATTTACCTTAAACAAATCGACACCATCAATTTTAGAGTATTTACCAACTCTGCGGACTCAACCCTTCCATTTAATATGAACACTATTCGACTTGAATTCGAAAAAAACTTTTAGTCTTTTTTTGGCTAACATTCGACCAAATTACCCGATTTAGAACCACTTTTTAGCATGAAGCACACCTAATGTTGCTATTGCAACATTGTTAATTTTATCGCTAAAACCCTCTCTAATTTCGTATATTGACAGCGCTATCATTAACACCTTAAATACATACCGTTAACAACATGTAAAGAGAGTCAATACTATGAAAAAGCAACATCGAATGATTAACCGATCGGTATTATCTGGCACTATTGCAGCAGTACTCGCTTGTGCTCCTGCATTTCAAGTAATGGCATCAGATAACCATAGAGTTATCGTTACAATGCCAACGGTTACATCACAAAATGCTCGCGCATCCACGGAGCAGATGTTCCGTAAGAACGTTACAACGTTGGCAAATTCTATAAATGCTGATGTCTTAAACACCCTTCCAAGTGTAAATGCGGTGGTTTTGGATCTAACCCTAGAACAGCAACAAGCTCTTATTGCCAGTGGGGCAGCCGTTAATATTGAAGAAGACCCTAAGCGATTCTTGATGGCAGAAACATCGCCCTATGGGATTGCCATGACACAAGCAAATTTAGTCAGTGATTCACTCAGCGGAAACCGTAAAGTGTGTATTATGGATACCGGCTACACGCTAGGACACGAAGACTTGCCAAACGCAGGTATAACAGGAAATGATGGCTATGGTTCAAATGATACTGGCAACTGGTATCATGATGGTAATGGACACGGAACGCACGTCGCGGGGACTATTGCAGCAATTGGCGGTAACAGTAAAGGCGTTGTGGGTGTAAACCCATCAGGTCAGCTTGGTCTTCACATTGTAAAAGTATTTAACGATCAGGGTAACTGGGCGTATGGTTCAGATCTCATTAAAGCGATTGAACAATGCGAAGCTGCAGGTGCAAATGTCACAAGCATGAGCTTGGGTGGAAGTGGCAGCTCGACAGCAGAACGTCAAGCATTTGAGCAAAGCTACGCGCGTGGAATGCTACATATTGCCGCGGCAGGCAACAGCGGTAACAGCAGTTTAAGCTATCCTGCATCTTATGACGCTGTCGTTTCTGTCGCCGCTGTCGATAGCAATGAAAATAAAGCGTCTTTCTCGCAATACAACAATCAAGTTGAAATTGCGGGTCCAGGGGTGGGTGTCAATTCTACATGGAATGACGGTGGCTATAAGTCAATCAGTGGTACTTCGATGGCGACACCCCATGTCTCGGGCGTAGCTGCACTCGTTTGGAGCCAGTTCCCAGAGTGTTCTAACCAACAAATCCGTAATGCGCTCAACGCATCTGCTAAAGATAAAGGCGTAGCGGGTCGCGACACTTCTTATGGTTACGGGATTGTGCAGGCGAAAGCGGCGGTTGACTATTTAGCGCGCAATAAATGTGGTGATGTTCAAGACCCTGTCGTATCTGACTTTACTTATTCAGTACAAGGTCTATCAGTCAGTTTTAACAACAAATCAGCCAACGCAACAAGTTACAGCTGGACATTTGGTGACGGACAACAAAGCACACAAGCAAATCCATCACATACCTACGCTACGTCAGGCAACTATACAGTTACATTAACAGCTTCATCAAGCGAAGGTTCTGCGAAAAAGTCGATGGTCGTGACGATTAAAGACGGTGGCGATACAGGTGGCTGTATTGGGATTAGCCCATGGGATGCAAATAAAACATACCGAATTGGTGATCGTATTTCATATAACAACTTTGAATACGAATCCATTTGGTGGTCGCGCGGTGCTCAACCAGATATTTTCTCAAACGTCTGGAAGAAAGGCAGCAAGTGTAACTAAGGTAAAATTGAGGACTCTGCCCCCAAATCTGAACTTATAAAAGTTCTTGCTATTAAACTATACATCAATCACCAACAAACAAACGCAGACAACTAACGCAAAGCACAAAAACAACTGTTTTCGCGTAATTTGTTCAGACAACAACCAATACCCGACTCCCAACGCGGATACAACACCCAGCCCTCGCTTAGTTGCTTCCACAATACCTGGATGTATTTCTTGAAGCGCGTTAAGTTGAAACACAATTGCTCCAACAAAAATACCCGCACCAAAGAGCACCTGCGACAACTTTCCGCTCTGCGCGATGGTTAACTTTGGTCTTAGAAAAAACCAGTTTAAGGCAAGTATGCAAACAGATAGAAAGACCAAATGAAAGCTGATTGCTGCATATTGCAGTGCCACTTTATCAAACACGATACACAAGCCCCAACTGAGGGCCGTTATGCATGCGGGAATAAACCCTGAAGTCCGCAAATTTAGGCTGTTAGTTCCCATCAGTGCACAGCCAACGGCAATACAAACAACCATACACCAATCTAACCAAGTAAGCGCGTCATTTAACACAAGCCAGCCTGCTATGCCGGATATAACAGGCGTAACACACAAAATAGGAATTACCTTAGAGATGTCACCGCGTTGTAACGCATTTAGGTATTGCACACTGCCAAGTGCTGCCAGTCCACCACTTATAGTCGCTGGTACAAGATAGTCCCTCCAGACTGGTACTGCCGCACCTTCTACAACCCAATAGAGTATATACAAAGGCAGTGCAACAAGAGTGAAAAGCACCGTTAGCTGCGCAGGACTCAAACTTTTCGTGAGCGTCTTTCTGATATAATCGAATGCAGCCCAACAAAATGCACTAAGTAACAAATAGAGCAACGTACTCTTCCTCCACACTAACTGCCTACACCGATGCTAACTCAAATTAAACGTTCCTGACACAGCGGAACAAATACAAATAAACATTAGTTATTTAAAAATCGAACATTGTTCAAATGAAAGAATAAAAAAAGGCCCGAAACGGGCCTTTGCGGTGAGAACACCTATGCATTATTGATTATGTGATTAGCTTGCCGCTTTTAACTCGTTTGTCGGCTTTCCATTAACGTCTAACAAGTTTAAATCATAATCGAACTCATCAACACGGATCGCACGCTCACGTTTCACGTTGTAATCTTGTAGTTTTGCGTATTCCGCTTCATTGATAACACCAGCTTGCAATGCGTTATCTAATGTTTCTGCGAAACGTACGCCTGAACGAATCGTTTTTGCACGAAGCGCTTTTTTGACTTTGCCAAGCAAATCCAAACATGCCATTTTAGCTTTATAGGCTTGTTCATTAATGTCATGACCGTCACCAGGCATTGGCATAACTAAATGCGTCAGCTGCGATTTAAAGGCCGTATCCATTTGTGCCGCTTGAGCCAATTCGCGGATCAAATCGTCGCTAATAGCCGGCATTTTATGGCTAAAGTGTAAAGTAATCACACGCATAAACTTACGTGTAAATGATGCTGGGAAGTTGTCTAAGAACTTATGTAATGCTTCTTCCGCACTTTGTAACGCAAAGCGAGTTGCGTAGTGGAAATAAGGTGCCGCACTTGCTCTGTCTTCTGCTGATACTTTTTGCTCGTAGTAACGAATAGAAGCCATTGCGGCGTACAAGAAACTCATCACATCACCAAGACGCGCAGACAGCATTTCCGCTTGCTTAAGTTTGCCACCTAATACAAGTAGAGAGAAATCTGCGTATACGGCCAGTTTAGCGGCGAGCTTGTGCACAGCCTTTTCATATTGACGCACTTCTGCAAGAGAAGATTTGCTACCTGCTGTAAATGGCAATAAGCCTAAACGGAACGCACGGAGACTGTTGCCTACACTGTAGCCAACTGTTTTACGCAGAATTCGGTTAAACGTTTTATCTGCGTCTTTTTCTTCGCTGTGGATCGCTTCAACCATTGATTGAAGGTATGGATGACAACGCATCACACCTTGACCAAAAATCATAAGGTTACGAGTAAGAATGTTCGCGCCTTCAACTGTAATTGCGATCGGTTGCGCTACATATCCACTCGCTAGAGTGTTTTGCGGACCGTTCTGAATCGCTTTACCCGCTTGAATGTCCATAGCATGGTTTAATACTTCACGGCCAATTTCGGTCATGTGGTATTTAGCAATTGCTGTAACAACCGATGGCTTAAGGCCTAAACCAAGACCTTCGGTCGTCAATACACGCATGGCTTCTTGCAGATAAGTTTTACCTGCGATGTCTGCTAATTTTTCTTGAATACCTTCGAATTGGCCAATAGCAAGACCAAATTGCTCACGCACAGCGGCGTACTCAGATGCACCTTTCAACGCAACTTGTGCAGTTGAAACCCCTAGCGCAGGAAGTGAAATACCACGACCAGCACCCAAACAGCTTACAAGCATCTGCCAACCACGGCCAATGTTCTTTTGACCGCCGATGATAAAGTCCATCGGGATGAACACTTTTTCACCACGAGTCGTACCGTTGTAGAAACGGATCCCCATTGGATCATGGCGATTGCCTAGCTGAACACCAGGGTAATCGTGTGGAATAAGCGCACAAGTAATACCTAAGTCTTCTTTTCCACCAAGTAACTGTTCTGGATCGAACACTTTGATAGCAAGGCCAAGCACAGTCGCTATCGGTGCAAGTGTGATATATCGCTTGTCCCAAGTTACTTCAAGGCCAACAACTTCTTCACCATTGTACATGCCTTTTTTCACGATACCGCGGTCAGGAATACCACCTGCATCAGAACCAGCTTCAGGCGAAGTCAATGCAAAACAAGGAATGTCTGTTCCAACAGCAAGTCGAGGAAGGTAATAATCTTGTTGCTCTTTAGTACCATAGTGGAGCAGTAACTCACCTGGGCCTAACGAGTTAGGTACCATCACTGTAACAGCAACAGCTGAAGATTTAGTCGCAATAGTTCCTACAATTGTACTGTTTGCGTAAGGACTAAATTCGCGGCCACCGAAAGACTTTGGAATAATTAGAGAGAAGAAACGCTCTTTCTTCAAAAACTCTAAAATATGTTCAGGTAAATGCTGACCATTTTGTATAACTGAGTCGTCTATCATGCCCATTAGTGTTTTCACTGGGCCATCTAGGAATGCTTGTTCTTCAGCGGACAGTGTCGCCGCAGGGACATCGCGCGACGCGCTAAAATCAGGTGTACCTTGGTAGATACTTCCTTCTAACCAAACATCACCCGCATCGAGTGCTTCTTGTTCTGTAATTGAAATGCTAGGTAATACTTTTCGTAATTGTGTTCTTAAGCTCATAATCCAACTCATCCGACCAGATTGATATAGCTACATTACGGCATAAATTTCCGATTAGATCAATTACTCTATCAAAAAAATTAACGATTATTTCATCTTAAATACGCTATCACTATGTATTAATTGATAAAATTAGTAGTGTACAGATGTACGCTGAATGGTAATTTGGACGTCATTAGAAGGGATAATTACTAACTTTGCATTAATATGTTAGGTTATAAATCGACCACCAAGACGATTTATGCTCTTTCTTTGCTAAAACTCGGCATACTTTGCTGAACACAATTCTACCAAGATTGAAGGAGCAATCACGACTTCTACTCCCCGCTTCCCCGCACTAACGTATATTTTTTCTTCCGTCGCTGCGGTGACATGCAGAAGCGTTGGTAAACGTTTTTTTTGTGCAAATGGGCTTATTCCACCGACCAAATACCCAGTTGTGCGCTCAGCAATTTTAGGATCAGCCATAGTGGCTTTTTTTCCTCCAGCACATTGTGCAAATCGTTTAAGGTCAACTTGATTCGTGCACGGTGTAACCGCAACATGAAGTTTCCCATCAACGTCAACTAGCAAAGTTTTAAACACGATAGCTTCGGCTATCCCCAATTTTTGAGCTGCCTCTTTAGCAAAATTCATGTTGTTTTTGTCGTGTTCAAACTCAACGACGGTAAAATCATACTTAGACTTTTTTAGTAGATTTATTGCTGGTGTCATACTTTTCCCTGTTTCTACATCGATAACCTAGAATTTAAAAACCACTAGACTAAAGTCTAATAACACCAGCTTAATCATCCTACCGAAAGCAAATTTCAACGCGCCTCGGGATGATAAATCTATTCCACTGGTGGGAGGTTGCAGTTATGAAGTCTCGAATTGTGTTTATCGCAAGCTGTCTGCTTCTAGTACTATCCACTTTGGCATTTTTAACGGATGAATACAATTTGTGGGATCAAAATTTAGCCTGTGACGCAAAATGTGGTGCGCTAGGTTGTAAAGGCGGTAAGTTAATGCGTAGCGAAGAAAATCTCACGGTTGCTTGTAAATGCAATGGTGAACACGACTATTTATTATTGATAAATTAAAACGGCGCAGAATGCGCCGTTTGTGTGTTGACCGTTTTTTGTTTGCTGATTTATTTGGTTAAATCATCAAAAAACTTTTTAACACCATCAAAGAAACCCTGTGCTTTCGGGCTGTTTTTGCTGCTGTCGCCACCCATACTTTCTTCAAACTCACGTAGTAATTCTTTCTGACGTTCATTCAAATTAACAGGTGTTTCGATTACAACTTTACAGATCAAGTCACCAACCATGCCACTACGAACCGATTTAACGCCTTTTCCGCGCATACGGAACATTTTACCCGTTTGGCTTTCCGCTGGTATTTTTAATTTTGCTCTACCGTCTAGTGTAGGGACTTCAATTTCCCCCCTAAAGCGGCTGTAGAGAAGCTGATGGGTACTTCGCAATACAGGTTGTTGCCGTCGCGCACAAATATAGGGTGTTCTCGTACTGTAACTTGCACGTACAAGTCACCCGCTGGGGCGCCACTGACACCGGCTTCACCTTCACCAGATAAACGGATACGATCTCCTGTATCAACACCAGCTGGAATTTTTACAGACAACGTTTTCGTTTTCTCTACGCGACCTTGACCATGGCATTTGTCGCATGGATCAGAAATAATCTGACCAGTACCCGAACACGTAGGACACGTTTGCTGTACAGCAAAGAAGCCCTGACGCATTTGCACTTGTCCAGCACCGTGACAGGTCGTACACGTTTTTGGCTTAGTACCAGGTTTTGCGCCGCTACCATCACAAGGCTTACATGAAACCCAAGTTGGTACTTTAATTTCGACGTCTTTACCGCGAACCGCTTCTTCTAGACTTAAATCAAGGTTGTAACGGAGATCCGCACCACGTTGCTGGCGCGATTGTCGGCGACCGCCTCCAAAAATATCACCGAATACGTCCCCAAAGATGTCTCCAAAGTCAGCGTGTCCACCGCCAAAGCCACCTTGACCACCACCTTGTTCAAACGCAGCATGGCCGTATTGATCATACATCTGGCGTTTTTTATCGTCAGTCAGGACTTCGTAAGCTTCTTTCACTTCTTTGAATTTCGCTTCGAGGCTCGGTATCACCCGCGGTTCTGTCTGGGTGGTACTTCATCGCAAGTCGTTTGTACGCTTTTTTAATGTCGCGTTCACTTGCGTCTTTGCTTACGCCCAATACTTCGTAATAATCACGTTTTGACATTGCTATCACACAACTTATTAATTCTGTTGCGCAGTGTGCCTGCACAACGCCCAAAGGGCAAATTCTACATAGACTAAGGGCGCGAAAAGAAATACATCCCTGCGCGCCCTACTTAACAACGATTACTTGTCGTCTTTCACTTCTTCAAATTCAGCATCAACTACGTCGTCGTCTTGCTTGCTTGATTTCGCTTGCTCTGCTCCACCCGCTTGTTGTGCTTGGGCTTTAGCTTGTGCAATTTCCATCAGCTTTTGAGACTTCTCTGCAAGTGCTTGCGTTTTACCGTCGATGTCTTCTTTAGTACCAGACTTAATCGCGCCCTCTAGGTCAGCAAGTGCTGCTTCGATTGCTGTTTTGTCTTCAGCTGGTAAAGCGTCACTCGCTTCTTCTACTTGCTTACGCGTTGCGTGAACTAGCGCATCAGCTTGGTTACGCGCACCAACAAGTTCTTCAAACTTCTTGTCTTCTTCTGCGTGTGCTTCTGCATCACGTACCATGTTCGCGATTTCGTCTTCACTCAAACCAGAAGATGCTTGAATTGTGATCTTTTGCTCTTTACCTGTATCTTTGTCTTTTGCTGATACGTGTAGGATACCATCCGCATCTACGTCAAACGTTACTTCGATTTGTGGCGTACCACGTGAAGCAGGACGAATACCTTCTAGGTTAAATTGACCTAGCGATTTGTTATCGCTTGCACGTTTACGCTCACCTTGAAGCACGTGGATCGTTACAGCTGATTGATTATCTTCAGCAGTTGAGAACACTTGCGATTTCTTCGTTGGGATCGTTGTATTCTTTTCAATAAGTGCCGTCATCACTTGGCCCATTGTTTCGATACCAAGAGAAAGTGGGCATACGTCAAGAAGTAGAACGTCTTTAACGTCACCAGCTAGTACACCGCCTTGAACTGCAGCACCTACTGCAACCGCTTCATCAGGGTTAACGTCTTTACGTGGCTCTTTACCAAAGAACTCAGATACAGTCTTTTGTACTAGTGGCATACGTGTTTGACCACCAACAAGAATGATGTCGTTGATGTCACTTACTGATAGATCTGCGTCTGCAAGAGCACGTTTTACTGGCTCAATAGATTTAGCCACTAAGTCTTCTACTAATGATTCTAGTTTCGCACGCGTTAGCTTAACGTTCATGTGCTTAGGACCTGTAGCATCTGCCGTGATGTACGGTAGGTTTACTTCAGTTTGCTGTGCAGATGAAAGTTCGATTTTTGCTTTTTCAGCGGCTTCTTTAACACGTTGCATCGCTAGCGGATCATTTTTAAGGTCGATACCTTGATCTTTCTTAAACTGTTCAGCTAGGTAGTTGATTACACGCGTATCAAAGTCTTCACCACCTAGGTGCGTATCACCGTTTGTTGCTAGAACTTCAAACGTGTGCTCGCCGTCAACTTCGTCAATTTCGATGATTGAAATATCGAACGTACCACCACCTAAGTCGTACACAGCGATAACGTTATCGCCTGACTTTTTGTCAAGACCGTAAGCAAGCGCCGCCGCTGTTGGTTCGTTGATGATACGTTTTACTTCAAGACCTGCGATACGGCCAGCATCCTTTGTAGCTTGACGTTGTGAATCGTTAAAGTATGCAGGAACTGTGATTACCGCTTCTGTTACCGGCTCACCTAGGAAGTCCTCTGCTGTCTTCTTCATTTTCTTAAGCACTTCAGCAGAAATCTGAGGCGCTGCTAATTTTTTACCACGAACTTCAACCCATGCATCACCGTTGTCAGCTTTGCTGATAGTGTAAGGCATGATGCTGATGTCACGTTGTACTTCTTCGTCTTCAAAACGACGGCCAATTAGACGCTTGATTGCGAATAATGTATTGCGTGGGTTCGTTACCGCTTGGCGTTTTGCAGGTTGACCTACAAGTGTTTCACCGTCTTCTGTATAAGCAATAACTGACGGGGTTGTGCGATCGCCTTCAGCGTTCTCAATTACGCGTGGCTTGTCGCCATCTAGTACAGCAACACAAGAGTTAGTTGTACCTAAATCGATTCCAATAATCTTACCCATGAATCTTCTCCGACTTCAAATTCTTTAAAAACATACGTTAAAACGTTAGATGACTCATTAATGTGGTCACTGTTTCCTAATTCAAGCGTTACAAGTAAAAAAATTTAAATTTTTTTACAGTTTTATGCATTAGTGTGCTTTTCTTAGCCAACTCGCTTGTTTTTCGCCCCAATCTGGTATGACCAGATTTAATATGCTATAGATAACGTCTATTTCAAGGAGGCGTTATGACCACATTTGATCAACTTATCCAACAAGTCGCAGTAAACGACTCGAACAAAAACTTTTCTTTCCCAGCCGATTGGTGCCAAGGTCGAACGGCATTCGGTGGGATTTCTGCCGCCATGTTAATTTGTGCGATGAGCAAAAAAATCAAGGACCAACGTAGATTACTTTCGTTAAGCACTAACTTTGTTGGGCCTCTTGAGCCTGGAATCTCATTTGATATTGATATCGAGGTTCTAAGAGAAGGCAAAAGCGCAACACAGTTATTAGCTAAAATTACACAAAATGGGCAAGTTTGCGTTGTAGCACAAGGGTGCTATGCAATGAAACGTGATTCGCAAATTGAAGTTGCGATTACAAAAGAATGTGGCTTATCACCTGTTCAGCCTGAACGTGTTTTGCCCTATCAAGAAGGGATCATGCCAGCCTTTTTCCAACACGTCGCATTAAATCCTCAACAAGGCGCATTGCCTTTTAGCAACGCAACGTCCTCACATCTTGGTGGTTGGATGAAGTTTAAAGCCGCTCCAGACACGGCAATGAACGAAATGCACGTTACGGCGCTTACCGATGCGTGGCCACCAACACTTCTGCAAAAATTTTCGAAACCAGCACCTGCCAGTAGCATGTCTTGGTATATCGAATTTATCGATGAAATAAATCTAGACGCCGATTCTTGGCTAGGATTTGAAGCAATTACTCATCACAGCGCGAATGGCTATGGACTTGAGGATGCAAACATTTGGAGTCAAGACGGGAAGCTATTGGCGATTAGCCGACAAACCGTTGCAGTATTTGAATAGCTCTCTGTAAACGGCCCAAATTGGATCGCATAACCAATGCGGTCCTCATTGACACCTCAACGTTTTGCGTAAATTCGTCCATTTGTAGCCAAAATGGCTTGGTATTCACCCGTAATTTTGATTTCGTTTAAGCCCAAATTAAACACGTCGCGCATTGATTCACTTAAAAAGTAAATAGGTCTTGGGGCTGGATTAAACAACGGATGAAAAACAACGTCTTTAGTTGGGTGCTTTTTGGCATATTTTGCTAAGTAATATTCGAAGATCCTTCGTTCCATCACGATCACATCGGCCCAACCTTTCATCAGTAATTCGACCTGTGCAAATTGGTTAACGATTTCCTCATAGGACCTGAGCTGTTTCGTTGCTAAGCGATAATCATTACCTAAAAACGCACTCGCGTTTTGAAACGCAACAACGCCAAATCCTTTAAGGTCTTGCGGCGTTTCAATCCGATAATTATTTTCTTTAAGACTTATCGCGAAATTTTGGTAGCTAAGTAAAGTGTCACTGGCAAACACTTTACCTCCAAAAGTATTCGGCAAATTGACAACTACGTCCACCATACCTGATTTCAGCGCTTGCTCAGCGCGCTTATTGGACATGTATACGAATTCTATATTTTCTATACCTTGCGTCCGCAAAGAAGCTTTAATTAACTCTAATTGGTAGCCGCTGTCGCTTTGCTGAATTACATAAGGAGGGACGAATCCACTTGCCGCAATAACTAATTGCGTAGACTTGATACTAACATCACTGTTATAACCACTCGCATTTACCTGAAAACCAAGCAACAGAATACATAGCACAAATAGCTGCTTCATTTTCATCCCTTAACCGTTTAGGCAACTGGTGTTATTATAATCCATAATCACAAACTATATTGTCAAAAGCAAAACTATTTGCAGCGGATTAGTGATACATGCCAAAACTCATTGTTTGTAGACATTGCGACCACTTTTCGGAACTTCCCCTACTCAGTTGTGGGCAAAAGGCATATTGTGGATTTTGTAAAGCCCCAATCCAAGCACCGAAGACGTCTTCAACTCAATCCGTCTTTGCGTTCGCGCTTTCTGCTCTTCTTTTATTAATATCAAGTTTAAGCTACGAATTTATTTCATTTTCCATGGGTGGTATAAAACACTCTGTTACGCTGCTTACCGCGATACCGACGTTGGGCGAACATGACGCTAAAACGCTTGCCGTATTCCTTTCATTATTCGTTATCGTATTTCCAAGTATTATTTTAGCTACTGTGCTCATGATGTACTCGCCTATTTGGAACAAGGTGCAGCTTTCTTTCGCTCGCAGGCTTACAAAGTTACTGACTTATGCAGAACCTTGGAACATGTCGGAAATATTTCTTATCGCAATTTTAGTCAGCCTCATCAAACTCATGGTTCTCGCTGATATTGAGTTCGGCCCAAGCTTTTGGGCATATAGCGGTTTTGTAGCGTGCTTTATTCAAATGCTGAATTTGATACATTTAGATGATTTGTGGGAAAGAATATCACCTTATACTTCACCCGAGGGTGTTGATAAAACACAAACCGCTTCCTCTCAAGGCATAAAATGCTGCCCTACCTGCAGCCAAATATCTAAAGACGCTTTTTGTCCAAGATGTCACACGTTACTTTATTCGCGAAAACCAGAAAGCCTTACTAAAGTCTCAGCCTGGTTGGCAACAAGTATTGTTTTATTCTTCCCTGCAAACTTGTTACCGATAATGAACACGCAACAATTACACGAGTCCATCCCTTCGACCATTTTTACAGGCGTGCTGCAGCTTTGGGACAGTGGCTCCTATCCCATCGCCATCGTGATTTTCATCGCCAGTATTATGATCCCCGTGGTAAAGCTCGTCGCTATTGGCATGTTGCTTTACCAAGTCAACCAATTAAGTCACGCTCGCTCCCATCAGTACACGCAAATTTATCGTTACATTGAGACTCATTGGAAAATGGTCAATGATTGATGTTTTTGTCGTTATATTCTTGGTATCGTTAGTTCAACTCGGTGTTTTTATGTCAGTTACCGCAGACATTGGTGTATTATTCTTCGCCTTAATGGTGTTTACGCAAATCATGGCTGTTCACTATTTCGATCCTAGACTTATTTGGGACAATCCAAAGGAAATTCATGGCTGATCCGATTATCAAACAAGAAAAGTCCAAACTTTCTTATATCTGGCTACTACCGCTGGTTGCATTGCTGGTCGCTTTGTGGATGCTGTATCAACACCATTTACGCCAAGGCCAGACTATATTTATTACCATGAATGATGCCGAAGGTATTGTTGCCGGAAAAACAGAAATCAAAGTAAAAAATGTCAAAATCGGCCTTATTGACTCGTTACGCCTAGAAATTGAACGCAACACCGTGGTTGCACGCGCACGCATAGAGACTGAGTATTCAGACATACTCAAAGAAGACAGCAAAATTTGGGTTGTTAAACCGCGGATAGATGAATCAGGTATTTCTGGGATGAGTACGCTTTTGTCTGGAATGTACCTCGAGTTTCTTCCCGGAAAATCTGAAAACAAGGCAAATTTATTTGCGCTCTCCGATGGCCCTGCACTTATTTCCAATGATGTTGACGGTAGGCGCTATAAGCTACAAAGCAAAGGTGGCGAAGTACTGGACGTCGCTACAGGTTTGTTTTTCAGAAACTATAAAATTGGCCAAATTGAAACCGCCGAGTTCGATGTTGAGACCCAATCAATGGAATACGGTCTCTTCATTTATGCACCTTACGACAACCTAATCGCTGACAATACCATTTTTTGGTTAAGTTCAGGACTCAGCGTTGATTTATCCGTTGATGGCATCAGTGTCAATACAGGCTCGTTGTCTAAACTGCTAAAAGGTGGCGTTTCATTAGATTACCCTCCGGGCAAATCGAAAGGGAGCGTTGTATCAGAAGGAAGCACCTTCCCTTTATTCAGCACCTACAATCAAGCGTTAGAACAACGCTTCAATGATTTTGACTATTACGTGATTGAATTTGAACAATCCATTCGGGGCCTGAACGTTGGCGCACCTGTCGAATATCGAGGAATGCGAATAGGAACTGTATCTCAAGCACCCGCTAACATTTTAGTTAATGGCAAACCTTTGCATTTTAGAACGGATGAGACCTCAATTCCGGTTGTGATCCGTGTTGAATACGGTCGAATATTCGAAAATAGTAAAGAAGCCCGTACTTTTTGGCACACTAACATAGAAAAATGGATTAATTCTGGTTTGCGCGCTTCGTTAAAAAGTGGTAATTTTTTAACAGGTGGTGCATATGTGGACTTAGATATGTATCCTAGTGCGCCTCCTGCAAGGATGAGACAAAATGCGTATTACCCCGTTCTGCCAAGCATTACGAGTGGTTTTACGGCGATAAGCGAGCAAGTTAACAGTTTGCTCACAAAATTAAATGCCTTGCCAATTGAAACAACTGTTTCAAGCCTAAATAGTGCGATTGGGGAATATAAGGCCTTAGCTTCAAACCTAAACGCGACTATTGAAGAGTTAAACAACAATGGCGCTGCAACCAAAATGACAACAAATTTAGACAGCTTAAAAGCAACTTTAGATCAACTAACAAGTAGCCTCAAACAATTTGAAGGCACTTTGACGAACTATCAACAAGGTTCAGATATGGTTGATCAATTAACAACGACACTGTCTGAGCTTGAAGAACTCAGTCAGACATTAAAGCCTCTTACAAAGGGGTTTAAAGAACAACCGAATATGTTGTTGTTCAATAATCAAATGCAACTAGACCCTGTACCTGGTGGTAAATAAATGCGAGCCATCTCGATTATTACTACAGCGTGTACATTGCTTATACTTTCGGCGTGTACACCTACCCCCGTGAGCGAAACCTATTACTACCAATTTAATACGCCGCTCTCAAATCAGGGCGTTGTGTTTAACTCGACAGCCAAACACGCCGTTTTGGTTAAAAATGTCGATATCGTCGGCGTCTCAGATAGCCCTGCCTTGGTTCAAGTGTTAGATTCAGGTATAACACACCTCGCGAATTACCATCAATGGGCGTCAATCCCAAGTAAGCTAGTCACTCAATATATACTTGTGGCACTAAATCACGATGAATCCCAGTTTATATTCACACCGAGTGGGAAATCGACAAAATCACTAAGCCCAAGTTGGGTCGTCGATGTGAGAATCGATCAACTTGTGGGTATAAAATCAAATCAAGCAGCACTTACAGGCGTGTTTTATTTATATCAATTCGAAAACAGCTCAAAGGAGCTTAAAGGTCAGTTTTCCTTCGGATTTGAACAAGCTTTGTCGCACGAAGGTTTCCCAGAACTGGTCAAATCTCATCAGTTGAATCTGGATAAACTTGTAGCATTAATTCGACAAAAACTAAGTTTGATGGAAAGTACATATAGCCAATAGTTAGGCTAGATTTCTAAAGTGTTTCTAGCTCTGCATCAAGCTGTAAAAGGTCCCACTTGTTACCGTATAAATCTTGAAACACTGCAACAGTACCATAGGGTTCTACCCTTGGGGTTTCATGAAATGTGACCCCATTATTGCGCATTGATTCGTAATCTCGCCAAAAATCATTGGTATGTAAAAATAAGAAAACTCGACCTCCCGTTTGATAACCGATAGTCGCTTTTTGTTCACTCGTTGTTGCTTTGGCAAGCAGAAGATTTGTCCCATTCGAATTTGGAGGGGAGATCAACACCCAGCGCTTACCACCACCTAAATCCGTATCCTCCACCACGGCAAACTGTAGCTTCTGAGTATAGAATTCAATTGCATCGTCATAGTTTTCTACGACGAGGGCGATACTACCTATTCGTTGTTTAACGGACTTTGTCATAGTTTTCATTCGACGATATGGAAAGTTCTTTAGTTTTATTTTTTAATTTATACATATACTTACTTCGATAAATCGATGTGCATCAACAACACTTTTTCCAGATTTGGGTTAATAACGATATTACCCAGTTCCTTGAACCCTAATCTCTTCAATAAAGACTTCGAGCGTTGGTTAGATGGCATTAAAATACCAGCAACCGTCTTTAGTTTTAACGACTCAGCTGCAAATGAAAGAATTTCCTGACATGCTTCAAAAGCGTAACCTTGTCCTTCGATTTCTTTTAAAAACGCAAAGCCTAAATCAGGACATTGCATACTGGGACGATGGTAAAACCCTGCAATCCCAACTGCACGCCCCTCTATATCAGAAACGATAAAGGGTGAACACAATCCATGCGTCGCATAAGAGTTAAAAAAGGCGGATTCAATATATTTCTCCGCATCTTCTTTTTGTTTGATACCCCTATCTCCAATAAATTGCAAAAAACCCTCTTCGTTGAGCAATTTAAAAATAAAATCAACGTCACCTATCTGCGCTTTACGAATTTTGGTTCTAGGGGTACTTAACACGGTTTCTATCCTACAATTGGAACTTCACTTGCTCTTTCATTGCATCGACTGATTCAATTCGTTTTTGGCCTTCAAGTTGTGCAAAGGGTTCTGATGCAAACTTTTTACCACGAAGTTGTATATTTAAGCGAGCGGCTTTGTCATTCATTACTGTCTCTTGGTAGTAACGTTTTACATCATCAATCGTTATCTGTTCGACTGCAGCAATTAACTTCGACTTTGAGTCATAGTTGTAGTTTTCTTTATACCAGTCACGAATAAAAGGAGACACTTCATCACTCAAGTTTTTGGCAGGCTCTTTTAATGAAACTAACACTGCATTCTTGAGTTTCGAGAATGTTTCTGAGTCTAACGTTGCCAATTCTTGTGCATATTCATGTTTATATTCGTCAAAGCGTTTTTGCATGTCTGCAACATTTTTGACTGGTGTTTGAATGTAAAACGCAAGACCTGAGTATTCATTGATTGCGCGTGCAGAAGCACCTACTGCATAGGCAAGTTGCTCTTCTGTTCTCAACTTTTCAAATACCGCCGTACCAATATGACCTTGTAACACAGCAGCAGCCGCTTTCGCTTTGTACCCTGGCGTTGGGTTCATGAACATATCTACAATAGCCACATCAGCAACAGCTAAGTCTTCATTCCAAACGAGTACTTGCTCAGATTCAGGTTTCCAATATTTTGCTTTTTGGAACTCGGTAACGCGTTTCGGTGCAAGCGTTTTGTCTAATAGTTTTGCCATTTGATCAATATCAGCTTGATCATAATTTCCAAAACTAAATACACGTGTTTGATGTTGTTCAAGTGTTGACTTTTGAAGCAGTTCGAAGTCTTTGAGTGTTACACTGTTAAGTGCTTCTAGGACGGATTTATCATCAAAGCTTGAGTTCACGACTAACTCAGAAAGTTTACCAAACGCCTGATAAATCGGGAATTGCTGACCCTGATTAAAAATAGCCTGACGTCGTCGCTCAAGGGCTTGAGCGAAACTCTGCTCATCCACTTTTATCGTAATAAGTGCTTTTAAAGCTTCCTCGAGCAGAACCGTTTGCTTATCCGTAAAACCAGATATGTTTAACGATAAACCATTGCTAGCAGACAGTGAGAAAGGGACACCTGCGACTGACGCTTCGGTAATGAGCTTACTCTGTTGCAAGTTATAAAGGTCGGCCCAAACGGCAAACAAAATGGCATTCTTTTCATTTTGAGTCGCAAGCGGCGTATTGATTGAAATATCCAAAGAACCTTTTGGCTGGTGCGCAAAGCTCTGGCTACCCAAATGCCAAATTGTTAAACCGGGTTTATCAAACACAATCGCGGGGGTTTGTCCGGTATTTGCGAGCGATTCTTTAATGTCAAAGCTCTCTGGTAGTAATTTGTTTACACTTGGCAATTGCAAAGCAAACTGGCTCTTTTCATGCCAAGATTTCACCTCGTCTGGCGAAATAGGTTCAATTCGATACTCGCCATCGTAAAAATGCAGCTTGCTATCAGTTTCTTCCTGTTTTGACACATACCAGATCCGAACAGACTTATCATTTAAGCTATTTAATACATTACGTACCGCCTCGGCGTCGAATCCCGCATAATGGAAACCAGCATCGATGACATGTTGCAGAGGATATTTTTGCATGCTGTCAGTTAGGTTACTGACGTAATTAAACTCGTCTCCTTTTTCGAGAAAACGGAATTGGTTTTGTAACGCTGTTTTAATTTCGTGGAAATATTTACTATCAATGCCTTTGTCTTTAACTAAGTTGATATAGTTCATCACCGTTGCAACGATTTCCTCTCGGTGCTTCATACCCTCATCAGTTAATTCAATATTAACCGTCAGCGAACCATAGTTACCGTAAAGGTCGAGCTCCGTACCTGCAGATAACTGACTAACCCAACCCTGTTGCTTAAGGACTTGAGCAGGACTTCCAGCCATTTCATTAGCAATTAAGTACGTTACGAAGTAATTTGGCTTCGCAGCAAACTGGTCCATGTTATTGTCGATTGTGAAATCTAGTTTGATCTGTTTCACATCTTCTTTAGGCTTGTAAAAAATCTTCTTGCCGGCCACTTTCGACAAATCTAGCTTCTGCTCCACTTTAGGCCGGTCAATATTTTTATTCTTAATATCCGAGAAATACTGATCAGCGAGCTTCTCCATTTCAGCAATGGATTTGTTTGAAATCATCGCAACTTTCATGATGTTTGACGAATAATATTGATCGTAAAAATTAACCATTTCGGTGTGCAGTTTACTCGTTTCTTTATCGCCTAGCGTTTCTAAGTTTCCGATCAAAAATCGATTTGCCGGATGGTCGCCCATCATGTTTCGAGCCAGTTTATACTGCCCAAAAAAGTCCATTTCACGGCGCATCGACCATTCTGCGTTAACGGCGTGCTTTTCTTTTTCAGAATATTCGGGATAAAGCTTGGGTGCTTTGAAAAAATCAGAGAAGCGGTCGAGCGCTTCGCCATACGCATCGTTATTTACTTTGAACATGTAATTCGTAATGTCCAACCACGTATATGCATTTTGATCTCCGCCATTTTTAGTCATGAATTCTGAATAGCCTTTGGTATCAGGATATTTCTCAGTTCCCAAAAACAGCATGTGCTCGAGATAATGCGCTAGTCCCTGTTGCGACATTGGATCATGTAAAAGCCCAACCCCAACGCTTAATGCCGCAGCAGATTTTTCTGCGCTAGGGTCAGACACTAAGATCACGTCGATGCCATTGGCGAGCGTTAATGTTTTGTATTGGCGCTTATCGTTAGGACTGACCACGAGAGGCGCTAATGCCTGCGCAGACTCCGTGCTTGAATAAACTTGAGATGGTGTTGAATTACAGCCCGATAAAATTGCAATACTGAGAAGCGTAAGGGGAAATAGTTTTTTCATATCAATCCATTTTTATAAATTCTTTGCTACAAAGTTTAAGATGCACTCTTAACTTGTACCTCTTGATTAACACTATCATTATGAAATATGTTGTCATTTGCAACGACTATAGGTCGTGTGTTTGTAACATTAAGTAAATCGTAGGAGCATGCAAATGCTAGAAAAGTTCTTAATTCTGACGATTTTTGCCCAAGTTATTTTAACTTATGGCATTCTCGTCGTTATGGGTCGTCGACGTTTCTCGGCGGCTAAGCAAAAATTAATACAAAAAGAAGATTTTGCGACAATGCGTTTGGAAACTGCGCCAGATCATGTGAGAGTTGCAGATAGAAGTTTCATAAACCAATTTGAAATTCCGGTGCTCTTTTACGTTGCCAGTCTTACTGCACTGTCGCTAAACGCTGTTAGTGTTTGGTTTGTAGCATTCTCTTGTGTGTTTGTCACAACTCGCTTTGCGCATGCCATTATTCATCTTGGAAAAAACACGGTTATTGTCCGATATCGCATTTTTCTTATCAGTTGCTTGATGAACCTCTTGCAGTGGCTTTGTTTACTCTTTACTGTTTTTATAGGCATATAGACAGCCACATATTCCCAAAAACAATAAGAACAATATTTTTACAACATATTAATCTTTAATTTGCTTCTTACTTTGATAGGATGTCGCTCGAAATTTATTTCGAACAGTCGGAAGCAAACTATGGATACCTCAAAAATCTGTGACTTTGGCCTTTATAAAGGTGAACCCTATACAAGCCTACCTAGTAGCTTTTTAAATTGGATGATAGCGTCCTCTCACCCTTTTGCTGACTATGCTTCGCAAGAACTTAACCGTCGTTTAGAAGCGGTTGAAGCGAGCAACCATATAAATCCACAAATTAGCTGATTTTTTACTTTTCAAGCTAGACATTTGCTTTAAACTTGGTGGTTACTTTTACGCAATAGTGGGATCAGTATGCGCCGAATTAGCACACTACTTATTTCTCTTTCGCTGGCATCATGCGCTCAGCTGAACACATCGAGCGAAGCTCAATATCTAACTGTACTTCATACCAATGATAACCATGGTCGTTTTTGGCAAAACGAACACGGTGAATATGGCATGGCCGCAAGAAAAACATTAATAGATAATCTACGAGCAGAAGCAAAAAGCAAAGGCCAAGAAGTCATTCTGCTATCAGGCGGTGACATAAACACTGGTATTCCAGAATCTGATCTGCAATTTGCAGAACCGGATTTTAAAGGCATGAAAATGCTTGGTTATGACGCCATGGCCATCGGTAACCACGAATTTGACAACACCCAAGACGTTTTAAAACAGCAAATTGAGTGGGCCGAGTTTCCCGTCCTTTCAGCTAATATTATTGATGAGAAAACCGCTAAACCTGCCTATCAGCCCTATACCATCATTGATAAAGGCCATTTAAAGATAGCCGTTATTGGTTTAACGACTGTCGATACAGCCAAAATTGCAAACCCTGACTATATTGCAGGTTTGAAATTTGAAGAGCCTGCAACTATTACCGAAAAACTAGCTTCAAGTATCAAAGCGCAATACCACCCTGACGTGACAATCGCCGTGACACACATGGGTCATTACCATAACGCGAACTTTGGTATTAACGCACCGGGTGATGTTACGCTTGCGCGTACCTTACCAAAAGGTACATTAGACTTAATTGTAGGTGGGCATTCACAGGAACCGGTGTGCGTTGACGAAAAAGGCGATGAAGATACTTCGTTTGCGCCAGGAAAAGCATGTAAACCAGATAACCAAAATGGTACGTGGATCATGCAAGCCCATGAATGGGGTAAGTATGTTGGTAAAGCAGAATTTAAAATTCAAGATGGTAAAGTCGAGCTACTAAGCTATGCATTGATCCCAGTGAATTTGAAAGATAAAACAGGTAACTTTGTTAATCCTGAAATCAAACCAGACCCTGAAATGCTGTCCTTTTTAACACCTTATCAAGAAAAAGGGGCAAAACAATTAGAGGGCGCAGTGGGTCATGCCGTTGATTTTTTCGATGGCGAACGAAGCACAGTACGTTTTAAACAAAGTCCGCTTGCTGACCTTATAATTGCTGCACAAATGGCCGCAACTCATGCCGACTTCGGTATTATTAGTGGCGGTGGAATCAGAGCAAGCATCGAAGCTGGTGAAGTGAGCTACAAAGACATTTTAAAAGTACACCCTTTCAAAAACCGCATCACATACGTGGAATGGACGGGTAAAGAACTCGCCGATTACTTGAACATTATCGCGCGTTACCCACCAGATTCAGGTGCATATTTGCAGTACCACAACATTACGTTTACGGTAGGCCAAGATACTATTGAAAACATCAAAGTAAATGGTGCGCAAATAAAGCCTGACGGCAAATACCGTATGAGTATCAATTCATACAATGCTTCAGGTGGTGACGGTTACCCTAGCCTCACAAACAATCCTACGTACGTCGATACATCACGTACTGACGCGGAAGTATTGAAAGAATACTTTCAACATCATAGTCCTGTAGCGACCTCTGCTTTTAGATTTTAATCTATCTAGAAAATGCAAAAGCCATTGCCCAATTCAGGCGATGGCTTTTTTCTTTTATCTACATCAGCGCGAGTATCGTTTCTATCGTCAAACGATGCTTCATATATTCTCTAGAACGGCACTTTTATCATCTATTGCTGACTACTTACCGTGAATTTGAACCGTATCCGCATCAAATGTTTGTAGGTTAAAGCTATGCAGTTTCGAACGAGAGCCTCACCGTGCGCTTTTGGCGGATAATATGACGCTTTAAGATCTGGCAATTCCTCAAACACTTCATCCAATGCAGCACGAATTTCACTCAGTGTTTTTTCTAAACTGTTACCAAAGTTAGGTCTTTTTCTGATAGTGTGACCGAGCGCCACTAAGCGATGAAAATACTTATCTGCCAACTCCTGAAACTCCGGAGGCAAGTCTTTATTCGCGTTTAGTATTTTATCTGGGTTCATCGTACTGTATTCCAGTAGCGCGAGGTAAAAACAGAGCGGTTTATTCGCCAGAGCTACTTTTTTACCCGTTTCGAATAACTGCATTGTTTTTTGATAAAGGTCGATAATTAACAAAGGCTTTTCTGGCTGCTCTGCTGATTGCAATGCAGTAATTTCGACTCGGTGACGATGTTTTACTTGTTTGCGTTGCCAAATTAAACTTGCGCCGAGACCAATAAGCATGGCGATTGGTAGTCCGTGCCAGGGGAAGGTATTTATATTAGTAAGGTCTATCTGAATTGTACCAAAAGGTTTCTCAAGTACATGTAAACCATTACTATGTAACGCGGCTTCCTTTGAAATGGCCGTAATTTGCTTTACCAGCACGGGTGACTTTTGTTCTTTCAGTTTTACATTCAATGCTTCAATGTAATTTTTTAACTGCCATTCATTTCCTGCATTTTTAAAAAACGGTTGTTCTACGCCTATCGAATCGAAATCGAGTGCGATTCGCAGCTTGATGTTTTCTAACGCATGCAATTTTGCATCAGAGAGTGCAATGTTGTATGACACTGAAAATACCGTTGCACAGATCAACATAGACAAAACTGGCAGTAACAGTGGCTTAAATCGCTTAATCATGATGCACATCCTCACCTAGAAAATGAAAAGGCGCACTATCACATTGCCAATAGGTACTTGGTGAGCTGAAATACCCTGACTGATTTTCTTGCGCGTCCTTTACAATTTCATTTTGTAAGGCGCATGCCAACGCAGTATTGTTTTCGCTCATCTTAAAATACCATTTTGTACCATCAATATTTTGTGCAAAAGGCGTAATGTACTGTTCAGTAAAATGCGCTTTGTCCTTCTCTTGCCAATAAGACGATATAATGTCGACATTGCCAGCCATGAGCATTTCTCTGAAGCTCGCTATGGGTATTCCCGTAAACAATATTCATATTATCAACATCTAACCCAAGTGCTTTGAACTGTTGCATAGGTAGGATATGGCCAGAGCGACTTGTTGGATAGTCAAGTAGCCCGATCCGCTTATCTAAAAGGTAATTTTTAGACAGAATTGGCTTTTCACGTAGAGATATAAGGTATGCACTATACTGTTTGAAACTGACCAAAGGCTTATAGTTATAGGTCTCTTTTACTTTAAAGGCTGATACCACAACGTCTTTAGCCAAGATGACATCCGCAACTCCTTTGGCAATAAATTCAATTTGTTCCGCCATGCTAGAACCAAAATAAACCACAACGCGACCGTACTGCTTTGAAACAACATTATTTTGGCATAACTGGTTAGCAAACCGCTTTGCCATGCCCTTTACTGGGACGTAACCAATCAGTGCTTGATCGTTTTGGGATAAGCCAGTCTTACAATCAATATAGTTTTGTTCAACTACAGGTATC
This sequence comes from Pseudoalteromonas xiamenensis, assembly GCF_017638925.1. Taxonomy (NCBI): domain Bacteria; kingdom Pseudomonadati; phylum Pseudomonadota; class Gammaproteobacteria; order Alteromonadales; family Pseudoalteromonadaceae; genus Pseudoalteromonas; species Pseudoalteromonas xiamenensis. The sequence continues at coordinate 475,890 of NZ_CP072135.1, read as the reverse complement.
GCAAGCGGTTTGTAACTCACAAAAGCTTGCCCACAAACCCATGCTAATGCAGTACAAACAACAATCAGAGCAAAACCTAACCACGTATTTTTCATTGCATTAATCAAAGCAAGTATCATTGTACGAAAGAACAGAAAGACCATTTGAACAACTTTCTTTACTCATTGCAATAGGTAAGTTTACCTAATGCATATATCTTATTGTTTTAACTACTTTATTAACAGGAAATTATGAATATGAACAAAGCCTGTTTAGCAAAACAAAAAAACAGGACAATTGACCGTACACACACGGGATTATTGCCAATTTTCGACAGTAACTGGAGAGACAATATGCGTCGCATTACGCTTGCTACAACATTGCTACTTGGACTTGTAACGAGTCAGGTTCAAGCATGGGGTCAAAATGGACACCGCATCGTTGGTGAATTAGCAGAGGCTCACTTAACTGAAACAACAAAACAAGCCATTCTTCCTTTATTAGAAGGTGATTCGCTTGCTGAAGTTTCGACTTGGGCTGATGAAATGCGTTCATCTCCAAATGAATTTTGGCAAAAAAAATCGACAAAGTGGCACTATATTAACGTGTCAGACCCAAAGAACATGCAACAACATGTCCACACCGATATTCATAGTAAAGAACAAGTAAAAAACATTCTTGATGGCATTTATTACACAATCAACACGCTAAAGTCTGAAAAGACAAGTATTGATGAAAAGCGTTTTGCAATGCGCTTCCTAGTTCACCTTGTCGGTGATAGCCACCAACCTTTCCATGCTGGACGTGCAGACGATCACGGCGGAAATAAAATTAAAGTTGAATTCTTCGGTAAGAATTCAAACCTACACAGTGTTTGGGATACTGAATTAATCCAGAACGAAAATTTATCTTTCACCGAATTTACTCGCTTTATCCAAACAGAGAATAAAGAACTGATTGCTGAGTATCTTGCAAGCACACCGGCTGACTGGCTGATTGAATCAAGCAACATTGCAGAAAGTATTTACAACGCGGAACAAACGGAAATGAAGTACCGCTACGTTTTTGACCATATGCCCATTGTCAAAACACGTTTAGTTCAAGGCGGTATCCGCCTTGCGGGTCTGCTGAACCTAATTTTTGATGGATCGATGCAAGCTAAAGCTAAGTCGCTTTCTAAGCCTCTTGCTTTGGAATCAGCAAATTAATCGTAAATCATAAAATACATCACACACGGGAAACAACACAATGAGAAACTTACGCTTATCGAAAGTAGCAGGCGCAATGGTGCTTGCACTTGGGGTAACGACAAGCGCGCTTGCTGCAGATACGTCATCTGCTATTCGCGGTAAAATTACAACACCAACTGGTGAAGCTGCTTCTAACGTTGAGATTACAATTATTCACGTGCCTACTGGTACTGTGAGTAAAGTGACAACAACTTCAGAAGGTTTTTATAGTGCTAAAGGTCTTCGCGTTGGCGGTCCTTACAACATCGTAATCGACTCTGACACGTTCAGCGATGCTGAGCTAAAAGACATTTACCTAGAACTTGGTGAAACTAAGCGTCTTAACTCTCAGTTAGAAGCGCTTAAAATGGAGAAAATCGAGGTAGCTGGCTACCGTATCGTACAACGTGCGGGCGGCTCTAACAGCGTATTCGGTGCAGACTCTATTAATAACACACCTAGCTTCAACCGCGATATCAAAGACATCGCTCGTTTGAACCCTCTAGCGTCTATTAACGGTAACGGCGAAATGACCATCGCGGGTAACAACCCACGTACAAACAGCCTTACTGTTGACGGTATCAGTCAAAATGATGATTTCGGTCTAAACTTTGGTGGCTACCCAACACAGCAACCTCCAGTTTCTCTTGACTCTATTGAACAGATCTCTGTTGACGTTTCTCCTTTCTCGGCAAAGAAAGGTAACTTCGGTGGCGGTACGATCAACGCGGTAACCAAATCTGGTTCAAATGAGTTCAAATTCTCATCATTTGCTGAAATTTCAACTCCAAGTATGTCTGGCGATACAGTACGTATCGATGAAATCACTGAAAACGGTAAGCCGGTTTTAGATGAAAACAACCACCGCACATACAAAATCGTTGAAGCAAAGCCAACGCAAACTGAAAAGCGCTATGGCTTCAACGTTGGTGGTCCGCTTATCAAAGACGAACTTTTCTTCTTCGTTGATTACAGCAACTGGTCAAGCAAATTAGACCTAGACTACGGTTTTGAAAACTCAGGTGCAGTAAACGAGTTTGACGTAACTCAAGCGCAATACGATGAGTTTGTTTCAATCCTGAACAACACTTATGGTGTTCAAGATGGCCTAGGTGGCGATCCAGAAGATACAAACGAAAAAGTGTTGGTTAAATTAAGCTGGAACGTAAACGCTCAGCACCGTGCAGACTTCACTTACCAGTGGCAAGATGACCGTGACGCGCGTGAGTTTGGTCTTGGCGGCAGTACAGTTAAATTCGCTTCAAATGGCTACACGTTCCAAACTAAATTTAACAACTTCGCAGCTAAGCTATACTCTGATTGGAGTGATGTATTCTCAACTGAAATTGGTCTTTCTTACAAAGACGTTTCAAGTGACAGCTTAACTTCATCAGATTTTGGTCAAGTTACTGTACGTACAGATGGTTACGGTAGTTCTTCATTCGTGTTCGGAACGGATACTTACCGTCACGCGAACTACGCAGAAAACCAAAACTTCGTATTAGATTTCGACGCAACATACCTATTGGATGAGCACGAAATTGGTTTTGGTCTACAGTACGAAAACCTGCGCCTTTACAACATTTTTGCACCAAACTCTAAAGGCTCATACATCTTCGATAACTTTGAAGATTTTACAAACGGTAATCTTTCGGTTAACCGTGGCAACTACGACTTCAACTACTCAAACGCATATACGGGTAACGTGGATGACGTAGCATACGATGCGCGTCGCAGCACGTTAGCGCTTTACGTAGAAGATACGTTCTACGTGACGGATGATGTTGAAGTAACAGCGGGTGTTCGTTATGAGCGTCTTTCTTCTGATGACAAACCATCATTGAACGAAACATTCCAGTCAACTTACGGCTACACAAACCAAGAGAACCTTGACGGTCTTGACATTATCCTTCCTCGTGTTGGCTTCAAGTACTATGCAACTGAGGCGTTAACGGTTAAAGGTGGTATCGGTCGTTTCCAAGGCGGTATTCCAAACGTTTGGTACAATGATCCATTCCAAAAAGATGGTATTACTTACGTAAATGCACCACGCTAGCGCAATTAACGAATACTTCGCAAACAACAAAGCAGACTTCCGTCAAGCGCCAACATTCTTGAATGATTCACTTGTTCAAGGTGCTGGTAGTGTTGCTTATATTGACCCGAATTTCGAATTACCTTCAACAATTCGTGCTCAAATTGGTTTCGAGTATGAGTTTGATTCAGAAATTTTTGGTGACGGCTACACATGGGAAGCTGAACTTAGCTACCACAAGAAAGAAAACGAAGTTGTATGGCATAACACGTCTATTCGTCCAGTAGGCACACTTGCTGACGGCGAGCGTATCGTTTACGAAAGTATTTACGAAGGCGACCGTCAAGACAACTGGGACATCATGTTAACTAACTCTGAAGATGATGGCCGTTCAATTATCTTCTCAACAGCACTTGCTAAAGAGTGGGATAACGGTGTTAGTGCAACAATTAGCTACGCACACCAAGACGTTGAAGAAGTACAAGCTGGTTCATCTTCACAAACAAACTCTAACTACAAGCACAGCTCAACGAAGAGCCGCAACGTAGATTTAGTGGGTCGTGGTTTCTATGAAGTTGAGCACAGCCTAAAAATCAACTTAGGTTACAAGCACGAATTCTTCGAAGGTTACAATACTCACTTTAACCTATTCTTCGAACGTCGTTCTGGCCGTCCAATGAGCTACACAATGGGCTTGTACAAAGACGAGCAATTGGGTGACTTCGGTTCAGACCTATACACACACAACGCTTACCTAGCGTACATCCCGACAGGTGCAGATGATCCAGCAGTAAACTGGGAAAAATCTAAAATCTCTTGGGAAGAGTTAGAAACGTTACTCAATGCAGCTGGCATTAAAGAACGTGGCAAAATCTTAGACCGCAATACAGCAACTCAACCTTGGGTTACTACAATGGATCTAAGCATTAAGCAAGATATCCCTGGTTTCAAAGCAGGTCACAAAGGCCAGATCTACTTCATGATCGACAACTTTGCTAACCTATTGAACAAAGATTGGGGTATTGAGCGTAAACTAGCTTACTCAGATCAGGTTCTTTACGATCTACGTGACGTAGACGACCAAGGTCGTTATGTTCTAGAGCGTAAGTTCAATGGTTCTGACGTTCGTAACTACTCTAAGATCGAGACAGGTGCATCGTCTTGGCAAATTAAAGTAGGCGTAAACTATAAGTTTTAATCCTCCCAGAATGTAAAGGCCACCAAACGGTGGCCTTTTTTGCACTTTTTCCTACCACTGAAACAAAACCGCAATACACTTCCCGTAAAATTACGTTATATTTTGTAGAATTTTAACTCAATTAGGTAAAGTTATGGCTGACCTATTAATAAAATGGAAATATAATAGGTCGAAATGATGAACCGATAAGAGTTCACGTTTAAAAACTCACTCTCAAACACGGGAAACAACAGAAAAATGAAACTACAAATGAGAAAAACGGCTCTGTCTCTAGCAGTTGCTGCGTTGGTAGGTGCAAGTGGTACTGCATTCGCTAACGAAACATCTTCAGCTGTTAAAGGTCAAATCGTTGGTCCAAATGGTAACCCTGCTGCAGGCACAACAATCACAATTATGCACGTTCCTTCAGGTTCAACGAAAGTTGTTGAAGTTAACGAAGCAGGTTATTTTAGCGCTAAAGGTCTTCGCGTTGGCGGTCCATACCAAATTATTGTTGATTCTGACAAATTTGAAGACCAACTTTTAGAGAACGTATATCTTTCTTTAGGTAACGACTACCCAGTAAACGTTCAACTACAAGCTAAAACGGACGTTGAACAAATCGTTGTTACTGGTCGCCCTATCAGTACAATGTCTGGTGGCACAGGTCCTGCTGCAACATTTACACTAGAAACACTAGAAAACGCACCAGCAATCAACCGTGACCTTAGCGACATCGTACGTGTTGACCCTCGTGTATACGTAGATGACAGCCGCGGCGCGATTCAGTGTGGTGGTGGTAACCCACGTTTTAACAGTTTAACGGTTGATGGCGTTCGTATGAACGACAACTTTGGCTTAGGTTCAAACGGTTACCCTACAGTACGCCCTCCTTTCTCATTCGACTCAATCGAACAAGTAGCAGTAGAACTTGCACCATTTGACGTTCAGTACGGTGGCTTCACTGCGTGTAACATCAACGCAGTTACAAAGTCTGGTACGAACGAGATTCACGGTGGCGTCTTCTACGATTACACAAATGATTCGATGAAGGGTGACAAATCTGACGGTAAAGATTACGACACAGGTGATTTCACTGAAAAACGTTACGGTTTCAATGTTGGTTTCCCTTTAATTAAAGACAACCTGTTTATGTTCGCTTCATACGAAAAGTTAGAAGGTGTAGAACAGTTTAGCTATGCAGGTTTTGACTCTGGTAAAATCAGCCAAGCTGAAGTAGATCGTATTATTGCTATCGCAAATGCTAAATACGGCTATAACGCTGGTGGTACACCTGGTAGCATGCCAGTAGATGATGAAAAAATTCTTCTTAAAATCGACTGGAACATTAACGAAGACCACCGTGCAAGTTTAGTTTACAACTATAATGATGGCTTTAGACTTTCTCAGTCTGACGGCGGTTCAAAAGTTGTTTCTTTAGATAGCCATTTTTATGAGCAAGGTACAGAGCTTAAGTCTATCGTTGCGTCTGTTTACTCAGATTGGTCTTCAGATTTCTCGACTGAAGTTCGTGTAGCTAAGCAAGATGTTGATGGTCGTCAAATTTCTCTAGATGCTGCTAGTGGTTTCGGTGAAGTACAAGTCAACACGGCTGGCGGAACAGTTTATTTAGGTCCTGATGATTCTCGTCAAGCTAACGACCTAGATTACGATACGTTCAGCGTTAAGGTTGCAGGTACTTATTACCTTGATAAACACACCATCACTGCAGGTTACGAATACGAAGACTTAAACGTATTTAACCTATTTATGCAGCACACTCAAGGTGAGTTCCGTTTCAATTCGATTGACGACTTTGAAGCAGGTCTAGCTTCTCGCGTGTACTACAACAATGCAGCTGGTACTAACAATCAAAATGATGTTGCGGCTTCATTCTCATATCAACTACATACGTTCTACGCTCAAGACGAATATAGCTTCGATGACATCGATGCTACATTAACATTCGGTCTACGCTACGACAAATACACAAGTGATGATCGTCCAAATTATAACGCTAAATTTGAAGAGCGTTATGGTTACTCAAACACGAAGAACATGGATGGACTTGATCTTATCCAACCTCGTATCGGTTTCCAATGGTATGTGGATGACGCTTTAGAAGTTCGTGCTGGCGCAGGTCTATACTCTGGCGGTAACCCGAACGTATGGGTATCAAATGCCTACTCAAATGACGGTGTAACACAAGTTGGTCTATCAAAGAAAAACGTAGCGTTATTCGATGTTCCTATGACTAACTTTGATGGCGGAACACCTGGTTTCGACGTACCACAATCAATGTACGATGAAATCGGTGCATTACCTGTAGGTGCAGGCGACGGTTCTACAAATGCCATCGATCCAAACTTCGAAATCCCATCTGAGTGGAAATATGCTCTAGGTGCAACTTATACGACTGAAAACGACTACGTAATCACGCTAGATTACTTGTACACAGACAAACAAGATTCAGCGACAACTATCGATGCGCCGTTGTTTGTTGCTGGTACAAGCTCAGTTGATGGTCGTGCACTGATCGATAGCATTAATGGTCGCTCTGGTGAGTACATCCTAACGAACGTTAAAGGCGAAGATGCGCGTTCATCTGTCATTTCCGCGGCAATCTCTAAGCAGTTTGATAATGGTATCGACTTTACGTTGACGTATGCTTATACCGATTCTAAAGACATTAACCCAATGACGAGTTCAACAGCTGGTTCGAACTACGGTAACCTTGCGGTTTCTAACGCTGTAAATCCTGGTCTTGCAACGTCAGATTACGAAGTACCACACCGTTTCACGTTCCAACTTGGCTACAAAACAGAATTTGTTGATGGCTATGCAACACGCTTCAACCTATTCGGTCAAGCAAGTGAAGGTCAACCTTACAGCTTCTTGTTCAACAAATCTGATTCACAGTTTGGTGATTCTAACTGGAACTCAGATGGTCGTCAGTTAATGTACGTACCACTTGAGAATGACGTAAACGTAGTTTATGACATGACAGGCGAAGAACTTGCAGCATTTAATGCGTTCATTGAAGATGAAAATCTACAACGTGGTCAAATCGCTGGCCGTAACGCGCAAAATGCGGATTGGTATGTCAAATTTGACTTAAAAGTAACGCAAGAAATCCCTGGTTTTGCTGAAGGTCACAAAGGCCAAGTATTCTTCACAATCAATAACTTAACTAACCTGTTAAATGATGATTGGGGTGTAATGAAGAAAGGTGACTTCGTTGGTAACCGCGTTGTTGATGTGAAATACGAAGATGGAAAGTACATCTACTCTAACTTCAGCGCATCATCACCGACTGTGCAAAAAGACCCATCACTATGGGAAATGCGTGTAGGCGTTCGCTACACGTTCTAATAGTTATTGAACATATAAAGCGCGACATGATGTCGCGCTTTTTTTATACACTCTTAAAAGGAAAATTTATGAGTAAATCACTAATAGCTTGCGCTATCGCCGCAGCTTTTTCATTTCCAACCTTAGCTTCAGACAATTTCGTTACAATCCATTCTGCGGATACACAAGAAACACAATCGGTGCAAAGTCTTGGTGCGTTTTGGCCTGATGTGCTTAAGAATATCAAAAGCGGTGCACGTAAAAAGATTGCATCAATTCTACTGGACCAAATTTTTGGTTTTGGCGGAGCTAACGCTGCTGACTTGTCGGAAGAAGCGCTTCGCAGAATTGAAGAAATAATCAAAAAAGAACTCGTTCAGCAAAATGTAAACGAGGTGCTCGGGTTGATAGACGCGTTAGATGACTCTATTGCATATTACAATTCCTCATCGGGTAGTAACGGTCTCCCTCTTTTAAACTCGTTATACTTAGATTCCCAAAAAATTGTAAATAGCTATATCTTCAACAAAGCAAGAAATGCAGAAAGTTTCTACTTAACCGAAACCTATGCCGCCGCCGTCACATTACATATGGCCATCACAACCGAGCTATATCTTAAAAATGCTGTAGATAAGAATTATCTAAAAAATATCGCACGTAAACACGTGTCAGTTTTACAAACAATGTATATGGATACCGTTTCAGATGTACATAAAAACATTTATTTAGGTGGAGGTCTTCCACCTGATGGTTATGAAAATCGAGTCCAATACTTTAATGAGTATCGCAGTCATATACCATGGGTGGTTGGTTACTACGGACCTGAAGAATGGCAAGAGCTCGTTGACCGCGAGACTGAAGACCGAAAAAATTACGTTGAGCGTATGACTTCTCTTTCCGTTGAAGTAATTGCGACACTCAATGACGTGATTGGTTCTTAACCAATATTAACACCAGAGCTAGACCTTATTAGGAGCCTAGCTCTTCTATGATTCGAAAAAGTACGTGTTTATCTTTCGTGCTTAGTTTCTCTAACAGAGATTTCTCCCATTCTATCGCTAAAGGCACCAAACGCGCATAGAGCGACTCACCTTGCGCAGTTAATTTAAGTAACGTTGCGCGTTTGTCTTTTTCGCTCATTTCACTTATTAGCATTCCCTGCTCTGCTAACTGTTTAACCGCCCGAGATACCGTCGATTTATCCATAGTAGCCAAGTCGCACAGTTGTTTTGCTGTACTTTGGGGGTGTTCAGCTAAATGAGCCAAGACACGCCATTGCGCTACACTTAACCCCGCTTCTTTTGCATATACTTTAGCGAATTCATCACTTACCTTAGCAGCAAGCTTTACCAACCTATAGGGTAAAAATTCGTTTAATTTCAATTCCATAAAACCTTGATTCAAACATGCAAATTTAGATACCTATTGTACACAAGTCTTTACAGCTAGAAAATAGCTGACGCTTGAAAATACTCTCATGTGAGAGTATCTTTATTTAAAACCCAAGTGGAGCAAGAATAATGACAACTGAATATCAATACTTAACCGGCTTCGGTAACGAATTCGAAACTGAAGCGTTACCAGGTGCCCTACCGATAGGTCAATTTTCACCACAAAAAGTAAAATATGATCTCTATGCTGAACAGTACAATACGACAGCTTTCACTGCCCCACGCGCCGATAACCGTCGCAACTGGTTTTATCGTATTCGTCCATCGGTTGTGCAAGGCGACTATGAACAAATAGATAATGGACATCTGCGCACTGCACCTATTACCGAAGTACCAACACCGCCAACAATGCTGCGCTGGAATCCAATTGCTATTCCGGCGACCCCTACAGATTTTGTCGATGGTCTTGTAACGATGGCAGCAAACGGTAGCGCGAATGGCCAAGCAGGTATTGGTATCCATGTTTACGTTGCCAATAAGTCGATGGAAGGTCGTTATTTTTACAATGCAGATGGTGAATTCTTGTTCGTCCCACAACAAGGTCAAATCGTACTGCACACTGAATGCGGTAAGTTGGCGATTAAACCTGGTGAAATAGCGGTGATCCCTCGTGGTATTAAATTCAATGTCGAACTTCTTAACGACACTGCTCGTGGCTATATTTGTGAAAACTACGGCCATCCGTATATATTACCTGAGCGAGGTCCTGTCGGTGCAAACGGATATACAAACCAACGTGATTTTCAATATCCAGTTGCTGCATTTGAAGATGTTGAAGGCGATTTTGAGTTAGTTGCCAAGTTTAATGGCAATTTGTTCCGCTGTGATATTGGTCACTCACCACTCGATGTCGTTGCCTGGACAGGCAACAGTGCACCTTACAAGTATGATTTAGCTCGTTTCAACGTAATGAACACGGTAAGTTTTGATCACCCAGATCCCTCTATCTTTACCGTACTAACGTCACCTTCAGGAACGCCCGGTGTTGCAAACGTCGACTTTGTGATATTCCCTCCTCGTTGGATGGTCGCTGAAAACACGTTCCGTCCACCGTATTATCATCGTAATATCATGAGCGAGTTCATGGGGTTAATTGAGGGTGTATACGATGCCAAAGAGCATGGATTTGTGCCTGGTGGCATGAGCCTTCACAACTGCATGTCTCCGCATGGACCTGAAGCAGATGTGTTTGAAAAGGCCTCAAATGCCGAGTTACAACCGCAACGCTATGAGAATACGTTAGCGTTTATGTTTGAATCACGCTACGTTATTTCACCAACAAAATACGCGTTAGAAGGTAAAGAGCGACAAACAAATTACCTTGATTGTTGGAAAGGAATTAAGAAATACTACAAAGGTGCATAATCACTTGCGCTGATTTTAGAATTACAAAGCACTCTTCGGGGTGCTTTCGTCGTGACTAAGGACAAACAATGAAATTATACAGTTATTTTCGCAGTTCGGCCGCCTATCGTGTGCGTATAGCCCTTAACTTGAAAGGATTAGCACATGAAATTAGCCCTGTTAATCTCTTGAAGTCAGAACAACACAGCAACGAATACACAAGCAAAAATGCACAAGGATTGCTGCCTGCCTTGGAAACCGAACACGGTGTATTAGCGCAATCCATGGCAATACTTGAATGGCTGGAAGACTATTCTCCAGATACGCCTTTATTACCGACTAATCCGTGGGACAAAGCTCAAGTGCGCAGTTTTTGCTATGCCATAGCGTGTGATATTCACCCAATCGACAACTTACGTGTATTGAAATATCTAGCCGCCGAGTCTCGGTGCAACTGATGAGCAAAAGAATACTTGGTATCGTCATTGGATTATTGAAGGTTTTAAAAAGTTAGAACCGCTTGTTGTGCCAGAAGGTCCATTTTGTTTTGGCGATAAAATCACACTTGCCGATATCTGTTTAGTGCCTCAAATCTTCAATGCACTTCGCTTTGAGGTTGATATGTCACCATTTCCTAAATTGCTAGCGGTTTATACGCATTGTAATCAGCTTCCTGCATTTGATGCCGCGCGTCCGGAAAATCAATCTGATGCACAGTAAAATAATAAAGGAGGGTTAGCCCTCCTTTATTATTTTAGTGCTAGGCTTAATTTGTCGAGATGTTCTCGAATATCTATTCCTAAATCGGTAAGGTAACCACCATCTCGACTGTCTGTAATACCTTTCTCAAACAATCGGTCAGCTGCTGCAACCATAGTAGGATCTGCGTCTTTATGTAGTTTTAGCCCTTGATACATACTTGAGTCTGGGAACTTAGAAAGTAAAATCAACTCATCTAACATATTTTTGTCTAACGCCATAATTTACCTACTCTTCTTTTTATATTGATACTCACAGATTTGTCACTATGCTTAATACCAAGCGTCGATTAGAAGCTCGCGGGTACACCCTGCTGTCTATCCAAATTCTATTTGGATTGCTCTATAGGTACGCTATGGTATTAACTAAGATTAGACGCAATGACGAAGAACGCCATGAAACGGATCAATTTATTGTTACTTAGTACGCTCCTATGCGCTACAAACTCTTATGCAGCAGAAACACCAAGAGTCTTCGTAGATATGCCGCGACGAGTTTGTTGGTATCAAGGACAAGAATACAGTGAAGGCTCGTTGATAAAACAGTTTGATTGGATATTTATATGTGCCAGTCGACATGAGAACGAAGAAAATGGAAATCTAATCTGGGTCAAGATTGATAATGAAGGCAACCGTATAGATAAACCGAAACGAGTAAATGTCCGAATAAATTAAAGTCGAGCATGTAACAATTTAGTTTACATGCTCTGACTACCTCATTTCATTCGTTCAAACTAGAAATTAATGGGTGCTATTAAATCAGCCTTTGCTCAAAGCTTGTTCCATTCGTCTAAGAATGCGGAATGGAAAATTTGTGTAACACCTTGAATTTTGGTTAACGAGTCAGAAGTTGACGCATATGTGTAGGTACCCACTTTCATTTCAGGCATAGATGAGCTGGTCTGAGCAACGTTTTGCACGTTTACCCCATCGTAGTGCAGATTGCCTTGTAGATCAGCAAATGACTGACCAAGCCACGGATCGCAAACGCAATAGTTGTTTACGGAGTTTTTATCAGCTGCATAGCCATTGTTTGAGACAATAACATAGGCATGATCGAAGTTTGTACCGTGATACCACCCAACCGTAAGATTACTAATTGCAGTATGTAAATCTTTATATTTCCCATCTTTTGGCAATGTCGTAAGTAACATATAAGCCAATAATGATGTTTCTCCACAATTTGCGGTCGCGTTGCTCGCGGCTCGTATCGCCAGATTTTCAAAGCTTTCTTTATTTGACCTCGCTAAAACACCTGCCTCTTCATTCCACTTTGGGTGTTTATTTCCGGCGTTCCAAAGTACTTTAAAATCTTTGAATGAGGCATAAACTTCGGCAAGTTTTTGAATGTTTAGGGCCGATTGTTGAGCATTCGTTGGTTTTGATTCCAGATCGATGGTTGTTTATCTCCGTTATTGATGAGTTGGTAGACTGCGGTAACTTTGTCTTCACCTAAAAAATCAACCATTGTACCAAGCCAAGACCCTCGGGTTTTCTTCAGATTGTCTAGGTCATCAAGTCTCAACCCAAGGTTTTGACCTATTTGCCGAATTCCCTCTCCATAACTGTTCAAGTTGCTACTACCAGTGATGAATTTGCGAACTGCACGTGCGGCGGCTGTACATACTTTTGTCATTTCTTGCTTAGTCATTGTAACTCTCCCTATCTCTCATTTACCGACGTTTAACGCATTCTTTTGCTAAAGAATGCATGAGATAAGTGTTACGTAAGCAAGACATTAAAACTGGTGATTTTCTACTGGAATTGAGGGTGAAACGAGGAAATCTCTCGTTTGTTTATACCGACCGTAGTGAGCCATTCGTACTTTATTTTGCTTTTAACTGAAAACAACTTGGCAGTTCACTCAGCCAAGCAAGCGACTTTTTGGGTGTGACCTCAGGCTGTTCAGGAACGATGAACACCATTCCAAATCGAGGTGCTAAATACTTATTAATCAATATCTTCATCTTAATGCTTTCCAATTGTTCAAATGACTTAGTCAATTGTTTCTTGGTCTCAGCATCGATAGCGGCACCTTGATTTTGTTTATCTGCGGATGAAAGCCAATACATAAGTGCTTTTTTGGATTCATCAGGGTAATTTTCTACAAATGTATTTATGGGGCTGAATAGTCGTTGGAAATTTAGCGTGTTCTTTTGAATGGCAAAGATGAGCAAGAGATTTGTTCCTGCCGTGATATTTCCAGATCGTTTATTGGTATCTTGAAATGCGACTAACGCCGAACGATAATATTCCTCGGCTTTTTCGATATTTCCTTGGTCAAGCTCCAACGTCCCTAAATTATTGTACACAGAAGCTAGTGCACGCTCATTTTTTAATTTAGCCGCGATTTCACCTGCTTTTTTATAATGGATTTTCGCCATTTCATCTTGATCTAGATGACGCTCTAAAATGCCTAAGCTAATTAAAATTCCTAATTTTTCTTTATCTGTTTGAGTTAGATAGAGAGCACACTCAAACGAAAGCTTTGATTCGTTCCAAAATCCGAGTTTGCGAAGAACAATACCTGTAATACGAAACACATCCCACGCATTTTCTTTAAAGTAGTCTTCGTGTTTTAGCTTAAATAACAACTCAATATCGAGTTCTACATCAATGAGATTGTTGGTACTCACCGCCGCTCTCATTTTGGCGATGTACCAGCGAAACAACTGAGATGCTTGGAAAGTAGACAAATCAACGTCAGAATGGAGTAATTCATAGGAGCGTGATGGAAGTACATTTAAATAGTCTTCGGCTTCTCGTAATATGTCGCTCGCGGAACGATCTTCCTGTGATTCTGCAAGGTCGCAGATCAATAGAAGGATTAGCGCCACCATAAAACAACGATAATTTCGCAAGACCACCTCCCAAGCTGGATCCGCGTGCGCTTATTGAGCCATATTAATCACACTCAAAGCGTACAACGTATAACGAAAAACCTAAGTAGCGACGCTATTAAAGAGGCTAAGCCATCTATCAATAGTAGACCATTTTAATACAGCCAAGCGGCTTTAAAATACCGACTTACTTCAAAAATTTCGAAGATCGACGCGATAACGATACATCAACTTCGATGGACAACGGGTGCGCTCATTTAGCCATATTAGTGAATTGCTTTCTGTAACTGCTCACTATTTTATCAACCGTTGGCTGCTCAGTTTCCCTATTACAAACAAAGTAGAGGCTCCGACAAACCATCCTGTAATGTATACAACTTCTCCAACGGCTCACTTAGCTCCCCATGCTCTTCTCGATACCGGTATTGAGCATCACTTAAGATCACAAGATCTAACGATTCCTTTCGAGTCGAAATAAGATTAAATACATTGTCGAAACTTGAGATCAAAATAAGTTGCTTCTCTTCAGAAAACCCATTTTCTAGAAGATACAGATGACTGTAGTTATTACGGATTACGGCCGTTTTGTATTTCTTTGCGTCTTCCAAACTATTTATTTTAATTTTTGCCGATTTCAAACCATAAAATGACGTAGTGAATTTTCCTACGGGAAACATCCATAAAAATTGTTCTTCCCGCGTTGGTAATCGCGCTACCGAAAAGAGGCACGTATCAGGGCGCCTAAGTACCGCATTATAAGCAATAGCCCAATTGACCAATGAGATCTCATATTGAACTTGTGATAAGTTAAGCACCTGTCGAACGATATCAGCGGCGCTGCCAATTAGCTCACCTTTACCATTCAAATACTGATAATCGGGGAATTCCTCAGTTACAACGTTGAGCACCTTAGCGAACGTCGTTTGACTAAACAAAACGAGCATCAGAAAAAAACTGAAGCGGTAACGTAATATTCCCAAAGAAAGTCCAACAAAAAGAGATTGATGTATAAAATATAGTTGAATTTTCGAAGATTAAAAAAGCCCCTTATGGGGCTTATTTTATTTATTCATCGCATTTAGCAAAAAGGCGGATAATTTTGCCCCTTCTTTGAGGGTTGTTTCCGAGCTAGATTTTCCTTCGAGAGAGCTATCTGTAAATGGTGCAATCTCCATCATGTCAGCCCCTGTTATTGGGAAATGCTCACTCAATTTCGTTAGAATGATCATCGCTTCATCCGGAGTAAGACCACCTGATTCCGGCGTCCCTGTCGCTGAGGCATATTCGGCATCCAATGCGTCGATGTCAAAACTAACGTAGAGTTCGTCGACTGCATCTTGTTTTAATTGCGCGATGACCTCATCTGCAATGGCATCCGCGCCTTTTTCCCTAATTTCGTGTGCCCAGTGTTGTTTTACACCAAAGGTTGATTCCCAGTGCTCTTTATTTTTACCACTCGAACGAATTCCAAACTGAATCAAATGATGCGGTGCAGGTAAAAACTCTAGAATATGCGTACACCAAGAGCCAAAACACAGATCAATTCCTAAGCGTTCCACAAGAAGGTCAGTATGTGCATCAAAATGAATAATGGCGGTGCGTTTCCCTTCTGCCCGTTTGGCCTTCAAGTAAGACTTAGTTAATGGGTAACTAATTGAATGGTCGCCTCCAATACCAAAAATCCCTTTGTCTGGAAAGTTAGCATAAAAACCATCACATACGTCTTCTGTGATAGAAAGCGGACTAACATGATATTCGCTAGCTTGCTGTTGATAGAGCGCATTTTGACAACGGCTGATCGTTTCTGGATTGAGATATTTATCATGCAGTAGGTGTGGAATAACTCGCACATCACCAAGGTCAAACGTCATCGACTCTGGATGGTTTTCCAGTAAGGTTGAACGCAAAAATAGAGGACCCCAGTTTGCACCACGCAAAATGCCCCCACCACAGTCTGAACTAATCCCCAAAATGGCCGCCTTGCGAGCGTCATCGGGTAACTTATCTAGAGACTCAAGCCAAAGAGGATGGATATCATCGGCTTGACCAAATTGCTTTTCTCTCAGTGCCGATTTACGTTCTTTCGCTGTATTTACCGTAAATACACCGTCTCCTGGTGGACATAAACAATTTGCCAGTTTTTCTTTATATGATTGCCAATTGCTGCTCATGGCGAGTCTCCTGTCGATGTTCGTTGCATAGACATGCATTGCACAAAATGTTCATTTCTTTCTAGGTTCTCGAATAAAGCGAGACGCTTATCTACTTTCTTGTTACGTTCTAGACGTTTGAAGAAATCCACATCAATCTTTAAATTTCATAAGGTTAGCTAAAAACCCATGTATTTTTATTGAGAACAGCCAAGCGAAAGAAATAGTGATTAGCGCAGGTATAACAAGGTCAGAGCATAAGTCAAGCTAGTGCACCACGGTCTTAGTTGCACTAGCTGCTTGAATATTCAATAGTTTTGAATAGCGACCTATTCGTAATGGCGAGGCTTTTTAGTTTTGATGATTGCAATGTATCCATGCCAGCTCGCGTAACTTAGGAGCGGCATGATGATAATAAAACCAGCTGCGCCTGTTAAAAATCCCAACAGCACTAACACGCTGATAGTTGCACACCAGACGACCATCGCGGGCACATTAGTTCGCACAGCATGAAGGCTCGAAACCACCGCGGTCATCACATCAACTCGACGCTCGAGCATGATTTGCGGAGTAAAGGCAGATATCGCGAAAACAGCCACTAGCAATACACCACCAACAATCGAGCCTAAAGTCAAAAACGCACTTAGCTCTTCCAAGCTCGGGTTAGGAGAATTGGGATATAAGGCGTAAATAAGCGCAGCCAAGCGCATCCAAACAATCATTAATACAAGCAAAAGAACTGCAAAACCCCATTCTCCCGCTGGGTTTCTAAACATCGACTTTAGACTATGTCCCAATGTAGGTTGATGCCCTTTTTCAAGCTCCCAAGCAACATCATATAGCCCAGCTGAAAACGACGGGCCGATAAGTGCAAATGCAACGGCTGCGGGTAAAATAACATGTGGCGAGCCTGAATTTAGCACAAACCACATAATAGCAACTGGTATAAGTGTAAACACTAAGCCGTACACGAGGCTCAACAGTGGCGCTCGCGCCATGTCTTTGAACCCGAGAGCAAGCCAATGAAAAGGAGCAAAAGCAGAAATTTTGTTACTATCAAAACAGCGTGCAAATTCAACCCTGTCTAACGAACGTGTTGTTGGCATAGTACACTCCATCATTATCATTAAGTTTATCGATCCAAAAAGATTAGTCGCTCATTCGATGTATTTTTAACCAGGTTTTAAAACACAAAAATGCAAACAATGTCACACCTTCATTAATAAAGGTTTAGGTTATACTCAATAAAGATGCAAATAGTCTGTGATATAGCTCAATCAGGACAAGTGTCCTGTACTTTATACTTGTGGTTCTTAACATTACACTTTGACTTAAAATAGAGTTGCTAACTATGGAAAAGGTATTTCACCTAGGACTAACCAAGGCCGATTTAAAAGGCGCTAAAATCGCAATCGTACCTGGCTGCCCAGACCGAGCGAAACGCATCGCTGAACGTATTTCTACCGCTCAATGCCTAAATAAAACTCGTGAATTTCACATTTATCTTGCTGAGCTTGAAGGTCACTCAATTGTGGTATGTTCAACGGGTATCGGTGGTCCTTCTACTTCGATTGCAGTTGAAGAATTGGCACAGCTGGGGGTTGAAACATTCTTGCGAGTAGGAACAACTGGTGCAATACAGCCTCACATTAATGAAGGTGATGTGTTAGTTAGTACAGCTTCCGTGCGTCTTGATGGTGCAAGCCAGCATTTTGCACCGCTTGCATACCCTGCAGCAGCTGACTTTTACTGTACACAAGCCATGGTAAATGCCTGTCATACAGTTGGCGTGCCATTCCATGTAGGTATTACTGCTTCTAGCGACACATTCTATCCTGGTCAAGAACGCTACGACACGCATTCAGGTTATGTGCTAAAAGCGTTCCAAGGTTCATGTCAAGAATGGCAAAAGCTAAACGTAATGAACTACGAAATGGAGTCGGCAACGCTATTTACAATGTGCGCGGCTATTGGCCTAAAAGCGGGCTGTGTAGCTGGAGTACTAGTGAACCGTACTAAACAAGAAATTCCAAATGTGGATCATGGAATGGTAGAGAACAATGCCGTTGGAGTCGTAATTGAAGCCGCGCGCAGCTTAATCAAAAACGAAGTGAAGTAATCTTCACTACATGATTTAAAAAGTGAAAAAAGCACCAAATGGTGCTTTTTTGTTTCATACCTAAATACAGAATTAAACTAGTCGTACTTTTACGTGGTTAAGTTCAACCTCATAGAGCAGGCTATTTAATACTGCCTTAGCCACATCTAGCTGATTTTCCTTACCTTCAATTTCTAGTAAGGTGATTTTGTGAATTCGGCACTCATCAATTGATAAACCAGCAAGTTCCATTTGGCTAAGCGCACTTTGCAGCGGCGACAAGCTAGGACTATACGCAGCATTTTCAATGTAACTTCCGACAAAATTGCCGTGTTCCGTTTCTATCTCTACTGCGCTGTAGTTACCTGAGTATGGTGCATATGAACGAGAAGCCGCTTTGAGCAACGAATCAGATACATGCTCAATGGCTTGAAGCCTAACCGGCTCAGAATTAAACACACTTTGTGAATTCCCGAGGTCATTCGGACCAAAGTCTTCTGGCAATAGATGTCGCAAAGTTGTTTTTTTATGAGGCAGGGTGACGTTCAGTTCATCCGCATTATGAAGTTCATTCATAAATTGACGACAATAACCACAGGGTGCATCTGTAATCGCGATTAAATCGACTTTTGCGGCACCATTTGACCAAGCATTGTTTATTGCGGATTGTTCTGCGTGTACAACTAAACTGAGCGCTTCATGGGCAAATTCGAGGTTAGCGCCAAAATAGAGGTCACCGAATTCTTCGAGGTTACGGTCTAGCGCGATTGCACCCACGTAGAAATTTGAAATTGGAGGTTTTGCGAATTTTGCAGCTACTGGGAGTAATGCAAGCATCAACGCTTCGACATCCATACCCAGTGACTTACATAATTGTTTAACTTCAGAATTTAGTAGCTTTCCACGAGATGCCTTAATACGCTCATAAAGCGATTGGAGCATGTCCTGACTTAACATTCTTTTCTGTTTCTTGTTGTTTTAAAGGGCCGACCAGTCTATTTGCAAAAAACTTAATTGGCAAGTGTTGGCGATGAAATACTACCAAGCCATTGTTTTGCTTGCTTAAAACAGTCAAAATTTTCAGCAACAACATCGAAGCGCTTTGCTTTTTGTAAGAATAGATCGTGCATAAAGCCTTTAAATCCGACGACTCTTGCTACAACCAACCCATTTAGGTAATGTGCAACACTTGGCATGATGTTCACGATATCAATCGCGGCAAACTGATGCTCAAGCTCAATGACATCAATCAGCACTTTGGTGCAATCGTGAGATTTTGCATACTCATTCGCAATTTTGTATACGCTAATCACATCCTGTGCTGAAATTTTCCCTCGCAGCGTCATCATGACTAACTTAGTCGTCTCATCATAAGTAATACTGGTTGAAAACTGGTTCATATTTGCCTTGCTCGGTTTTGCTTTTCGCTGTTCATTAACTGGTATAACCAGCGCATATTATGAGATTTGGACCCAAAGTCAATAAAGCAATAATAAAAACCTAATTTATGGACAATAAAACAGAAAAAGGGATGAGTTTTTGTGGCGAATTTCAAAATCCAAATGTAAATAAATTGAGAATTTTAGTGGCTAAGCTACTACCAATATAAGTATCGAAAAGCGAATATTAGTCTTTCTGTATAAATAACGTACTGAAATACCATTTTAGCTCTCTATTTTACCAAAATACGCAATAAATCATACTTTTAAATGCACCTTGTTTTTGGGTTCAAAACCCAACGGGGTTTTAATAGAAGGAATGTAAAAAAGGGAGCATTCCGCTCCCTGATTTGGTCTATAACGAACTGTTAGCCAGTATTGCGCATACCTGCTGCAATACCCGTCATCGTGATCATTAAGGCTTTATCAACATGGGAATTCACCTCCTGCTGATTTTCACGAGAGCGCTTTAACAATTCCACCTGTAAAAGATTCAACGGATCAGTATAAGGGTTTCTCAAATTGATGGATTCACGGATCCAAGGTTGACCGGCAAGCAAGGTGTGTTCCTTGCAAATTTCTCGGACGAGCTTAATGGCATCCGCTAATTCACTACGTAACGTTTCACCTAAATGGCGGTATTGCGTTTCGACCAACCCTTGTTCGTAATGTTCGCTAAGCCAACTGTCGGCTTTACAAAAGACCATTTCTAACATTTCTAACCGTGTTCTAAAAAATGGCCATGTTTGGTTCATTTCTTGTAACGTATCGATACCAAACTTCTCAATTGCAACTTCGAGTCCTTTGCATGCACCAAGCCAAGCTGGTAGCATCAAACGGTTTTGACTCCAAGCAAAAATCCAGGGTATTGCTCTTAGACTTTCCACTCCACCTTGCGGGTTACGCTTCGCAGGCCTTGAACCCAACGGTAACTTTGCCAGTTCAACTTCTGGCGTTGCCATTCTAAAATAAGGTACAAAGTCTTTATCTTCACGCACAATCTCTCTATAACGTGCACAAGAAGCATCAGCGATGACGTCCATGACGTCTTTCCATTTTGCTTCCGGATTTGGTGGTGGTAGCAAATTGCTTTCAAGCACAGCACCTGCGTAGATGTGTAAGCTTTGCAACGCGACATCAGGTAGACCAAACTTAAATCGGATCATTTCTCCTTGTTCAGTTACGCGCAAACCGCTCTTCAGAGAACCTGGTGGTTGTGAACGAAGTGCTTGCGCTGCAGGCGCCCCTCCTCGACCAATTGTGCCTCCACGACCGTGGAACAGGACAAGTTCAATACCCGCTTGTTCTGCTAAGTCAACTAACTCATCCATTGTTCGATATTGCGCCCAACCTGCAGCCATCATACCCGCATCTTTTGCAGAGTCTGAGTAACCAATCATAACGTACTGCTTGTTAGCAATGTGTCCCCGATACCACGTACTGGCTAACAAATCTTTAATTACGTCGTAACCGTTATTTAAGTCGTCCAGCGTTTCAAACAAAGGTGCCACTGGTAAGTTAAAGCTGCAACCGCTTTCCTTTAGTAACAAATGAACGGCGAGCACGTCTGAAACGGTTCTTGCCATTGAGATGATGTAAATGCCAAACGCACTGGGGTCTTGTCTCGCAATAACATCAAAGGTATCGAGTACTTCTTGAACTTCAGCGGAGGGATTCCAGTGCTTAGGCATCAAAGGACGGCGAGAGTTAAGCTCCGCTAATAAGAATGCTTGCTTATCCTGCTCTTCCCATTGCTGATAATCTCCAATACCCAAATATCGGGTTAATTCAGAGAAAACTTGTGCGTGACGTCCAGAATCCTGTCTCACATCAAGACGAACCAATCTCAAACCAAAACACGCAATACGACGCAACGTGTCGAGCAGTAAGCCGTCAGCAACGACTTTCATATTACATTTAATCAGTGAACGATAACAAAGTTCAAGCGGTTCTTTGAGTTGATCCACGTCTGTGATTTTGTCAACCGCGCCTGTTGGCAAACCTTTTATTTTGGCATCCAAAAACTCGACAGTTTGCGAAATATCCGATTTGAGTTTTTTTAACACAACGCGATACGGTTCGCTTACTTTTCCAGTTTTAGCAAGTAGTTCTTCACTTGCATCAACCATTGAGAGACTCAGCACTGAGTTTATCGATGTCTCTCGCGTAAAGGTCAAGCGCCATCCAGCGTCCGTGATCCAGCACTTTCTCTGTCACAAGCGCCGTTACAAATGGGTTACCATCTCGGTCTCCCCCCATCCACGAGGTGAACTGAACTGGCATAAAATCTTGTGGCAACGTTAGCGCCAACGTGTCTTTTACCGATTTCGCAAATTCATCGACAAACCGAGGGATCGCTTCCCAAAGGCTATTTTCAATTACAGCAAAGCCCCACTTCGCTTCATCGAGCGGTGTTGGACGGCTATCTCGGATGTCATTGGTATGCCACGCTTGGCAAATTAGTTGTTCAAGTCGAGCATGAACGCGAGCGCGCTCTTCTTCACTCAGACTCGTTCTTTCGAGTTGACCAAGGCAATCACTCATTTCAATATGTTTGCTAATGATCGTACGACGCGTTACTTCGGTCGGGTGTGCCGTTAGTACCATGTCCATTTTAAGTTGAGCTATCGATTGCGCAACCTGATTAATATCTAAAGCATTTTCATCAATTTTGTGCTTAAGGTGACGTAAAGTTTGAGTGAGAGGGCTGATGTTGCAAACTGCACGTTGGCTTTCTTTGGAAATGGTATGAAACTGTTCTGCTACGTTGGCTAGGTTTAAAAAGTGATTGAATGCCCTTGTTACCGGCAACAATTCCTCATCTTTCAGGCCATGAAGAATGTCGATAAGCGCTTGTCTGTCCGTTTCATTGCCGCTGCGTGATGATTTGGATAGATGGCGGATCTCTTCAACTTTCTCTAAGAGTGCGGTGCCTTGAGCTTCCTCAATTGTTCTACCAAGCAACTGGCCAAGCATACCTACGTTAGATCGTAATGCTGCATATTGTTCACTCATATTTACTCCTTCGCTTTGATGATGTCCTCTATACTGACGATAGCACAGTGTGGGGGCAAATGAATTTTCATCATTTTGGTAACTAATTTGTTATTTTTTATGCCATTTTTACACTGTATTTACCCAAAAATGTGATTTAAAACACGCGGTGATCGAATCATGAAAACCCTACGTAAACTAGACATTTGCAATGTGATAGACGTGGAATCGCTACTTCGAGTCACGAATTATCCGCACGTTTATGCCTTGCCCAGTCACACTAAATATATTTTGGGTGTGTCTCTTATTTAAACCATAAAAGAATTTTTCAATTAAAGCTAACTGTCACCTTTTGCAGTTTAATGAATCTGGGAGTGCGTTATGGTGATCTTTTTTGATGGCAATTGCCCTCTTTGTGTGAGAGAGATGAATGCCTTACTTGAACATGACTCGAATAAATCATTAACCCTTATCAATCTACACGATGCCTGCGCGCTGAAAGCGTACCCTGGAATCGACAAAGAAAAAGCAATGTCCATACTGCATGGCGTAGACAATCAAGGTCGCGTGTTATTAGGCTTAGATGTCAGCGTGATGGCATGGTCACTTGTTGGCAAACATTCTTGGCTTAAGATATTGCGTTGGCCTGTGATCCGCTATTTAGCTGATGGGGTGTATTTAATGTTTGCAAAACATCGCATGAAAATTTCTTCTATTTTTCTCAAATCATCATGCACCAGCAATCAATGCAATAGGTCGTCAAAGTGAAACATTATCTTCTTATCGGCGCATCAAGTGGTATCGCACAAGCTTTGATTTCAATACTTAAAGAAAAGCCGGACGCACAACTCGTTTCGATTTCAAGAAATAAGCTTGTTACATTGAGTTCTCAGCACATTCATTTTATGAGCGATTACTCAGCTGCAAGCGTTCGAGAAATTGCGTCTTCGCTCATTGCGTCAGAACGTTTATTCGACTACGTCCTATTTTTTAATGGCACCTTACACCACAACCAGATGATGCCTGAAAAACAGGTTACTCAATTTAGCGAAGAGTACTATCACCACTTAACAGCCTCAAACGTCTATCCACACATGCGTTGGTTTGCGGAACTACCCAGATTACTTTGTCGAGACTCTATCGCCAAAATCATCATTCTAAGCGCACGGATTGGAAGCATCGCAGATAACCGAAGTGGTGGTTGGTATAGTTATAGAATGACAAAAGCGGCACTAAATATGGCTGCAAAAACCTTCTCACTGGAACTCAATCGTCCGAAGTCGCGCGCAAAAGTCATTCTATTCCATCCTGGTACCACCGACACAGCGCTCTCAAAACCGTTTCAAAAGAACATAGCGAAAGAAAAACTGTTTACACCTCACTTTGTTGCACAGAGATTATCAGCACTGTGCGACACAGAAATAGAACACACCGACATCGACTTTATCGACTGGCAGTTTAACCCTATACAATGGTGATTTATGATTATTAGTAAAGACCAACTTACGACTTTAGAAGAGCGCTATCGCGCACAATTAATCAATTCCGTTTCAGGTTTTAAAAGTGCGAACCTAATTGGGACGATTGACAATAATGGTCTGACGAATTTATCGATAATGTCATCCGTCATTCACCTAGGAAGCAACCCACCGCTCTTAGGCATGGTGTTCAGACCTCACTCAGTGCCAAGACACACCTTAGAAAATATCTTAGAAACAGGTGTATATACCATAAACCACGTAAATAACGAGATTTTTCAAAAGGCACACCAAACATCTGCCCGTTACCCAAAATCGATTAGTGAATTTGAAGCGTGTAACTTAACTCCACTCTTCCATGAAACCTTTATTGCTCCGTTCGTACAAGAATCCGTAATCCGTATTGCCATGGAATATCGCGAACACCAAACACTGAAATTGAACGAAACGGTATTTCTCGTTGGCGAAATTCTACACATTGAACTGCCGGAAGAAATTGTTGCAGCAACAGGCTATGCCGATTTGGAAGTCGCAAATACAGTGTGCATTTCAGGACTCGATTCATATCACAAAACACGAAGACTTGCTCAACTACCCTATGCCAAACCAGTTTAAATGACATTAATTATCATTTGAGTTGACAAGTGCATCATTACTGTTGATAATCATTCTCATCTTGAGAGGTATTGCTTTCCTTTCTCGATACGCACTGAATTTACTTGCTACATTGCTCATATCTAGACGGTAGATGTGATCCTGTTAAAAAGCCCGAAAGGGCTTTTTGTTTTTCAATTCGCCCCTATATCTATGTCCAACCAGTAATTTTTCGTTGTTTTAATTTTGTATTCACTCTCGCGTGAATTAAACTTATACGAGTTTAAGCGGTCAGAAAAATGATAGTGACGTTATGAGCAGCTTGGGTTTACCTATGTTTGTCGGACAACAAGCTACTCATCGCTTTAGATAAATATCTGATTTTGGCTAAAATAGTCCGCTATTAATTCGATAACGGAATGAACAATACTGAAATCGGTTTTGGAGAGTCGTTATGTGGCAGAAAAAAGCAAAAGTCGTGGTGTTCTTAAGTGCGTTGCTTTGCAGCTCATTTAGCCATGCAGGATTAGAAGACGGTATTAAAGCTGCGAACGAAGGTCGGTTTGAAGAGGCGCTAAAAGAATTCAATTATCTTGCAAATATGGGGTATGCGCCTGGCATTTACGAGCTTGCTAAAATGTATCAAGGTGGCTACGGCGTGACTAAGAATGAACGTAAAGCTGCTGAACTTTTGCAAAAAGCCGTGGATTTAAATCTTCCGGATGCGATGTTCGATCTGGCGGTTATGTACAAAGAAGGTGAAGGTGTAAAAAAAGACCTACAAACCGCAGTCTCTTTATTTACCCGAGCCGCACACAAAGATTTACCAGCAGCACAGTTTAACCTCGGTGTAATGTACACGAACGGCGAAGGTGTCGTAAAAGATTACGCTGTTGCAATGGACTGGTATGAGAAAGCAGCAGCTAACAATTATACCTTGGCACAATTTAACCTAGCGCTGATGTATTTCCAAGGCCTGGGCGTAGAAGAAAGTGTCGAGAAGTCATATATTTGGAATCGTATTGCTGAGTACAATGGCAATGAAAATGCGCGTAAAAGTCGCCAGTTAGATGAACAAAAGCTGTCACCATCAGAAATTGATGAGGCCATCAAAAAGGCGGACGCTATTTACGAGCGCATTCAAGCAGGTACCTATATCGCAGACTCTCGTATTAACTAAAGCGAATTAAATTCGAGCACTTTTATCTTCAATGCGATAAAACTTACCCAAGTAAGTTTTATCGCATAAAGAGCCAATTAATGGGTTTTAGAAACCACGCTTTGCGGGAAAGCAGCAGTATCGTGCGCCAGTTCATTCGATGAGACTCAATTACGGTGCGTTTATGACTAAACGTTTCAAAACCGTCGAAATCATGGTATTGACCCATTCCTGAATGCCCAACGCCTCCGAATGGAGCATATTCAGCCGCAACGTGCAAAACACATTCATTGATCCCCATCCCCCCGCTCAACGTTTCACGTCGAATACGCTTAATCTCACTTTCATTCTCAGAAAACAGATACAAAGCTAAGGGATCAGGACGACGACGAATATACGATATAGCTTGTTCAAGATTTTCCACTTCGACAATTGGTAGCAAGTACTCAAAGATCTCTTCTTGCATTACTTTCATATCGTCTGTAACGCCCGAAAGTAAATGTAACCCCAATTTATGTTCGCTTTCTTGCCAATCGGATTCAATGCTTGAATCAACTTGCGCACCATGATTCTTGGCATCGCTTAAAAGTTCAGTTAAGCGCTCGTATTGACGCACATTAATAATGCTGGTGAATGAGGTGTCTTTACAACCCTTTGAGAAATGTTGTTTGTATACCGCTAGGATCTTTTTACGTAAATCATGCGCCACGTCGCTTTCAACGAGTACGTAATCAGGAGAAACGCAGATTTGCCCGGCATTGGTTGTTTTGCCAAAGACCAGCGAAGTAGCAGCGGTATCAAGGCATGCATTTCGCGTCACAATAACGGGCGACTTACCACCCAATTCAAGCGTCACAGGCGTAAGATTGGCCGCAGCTGCTTGCATCACTTTTTTTCCAACAGGCGTTGAACCGGTAAAAAATAAATGCGCAAACGGCAAACTAGAAAATTGACTCGCTACAGCCGCTTCCCCTTCAATGGCGACACACCAATCGGATAAATCAATCAGTATTCGCTTTAGAACTTGGTTCACCGCTGGCGTGAATTCACTCAGTTTTAACATTACCCGATTACCTGCAGCAATTGCGGTCGCAACAGGTAAAAGCGCCAATTGTATAGGATAGTTCCAAGGTGAAATGACTCCCACCACACCTTTCGGTTTGTATTCTACAGAGACTTTTGTTGGAAAAAGCATAAGTCCAGCAGGACGTCTTTTAGGTTTCATCCATTTTGAGAGACGACTGACAATATGGTTTAACTGTGTAACGGTCGGAAGAATATCTGCAAATTCAGTATCAAACGAACTGCGTTGCCCAAAATCTTTAGCTGCGGCATCGACTAAATCGGTTTTATGCCTAAGCAAAGCTTGCTTCAACATTGAGAGTTTTTCGAGACGTAGTTCAACAGAAGGATGAGTGTCTTTTTGGAAAAGTGATTGCAACCTCAAAAATTCTTGTTCGAGTTGTAATTGCGGTTCAGTGATCACAGGACAGCCCCATAGAATAAAAAATTCAATATAGCTGTCCGTAATCGCTAAAGCAACCGTACCTAAATCGAGCGTATCGAGTATTCCTCAATTCGATTTAAGTGAAAGATAACTAGAAACCCCAAAGTGTCGCTGCAATCGTCATTGTAACCAGTGTAATCAAGACGATGGCGACAAGATTTAGTACGAAACCTGCGTTTATCATATCTTTCATCTTTATTTCGCCAGAACCAAAAACTATAGCATTCGGAGGTGTAGCAACCGGCATCATGAATGCACAACTAGCCGCAATCGCTGCGGGAATGACCCATACAAGCGGCGTGCCCGTAAGGGATTCAGCAACAGGCCCTAGTAGAGGCAAGAAGCCCGCTGCCGTAGCCGTATTACTTGTTATTTCTGTCAAAAAGGTAATCAGCCCAGCAACAATGAGTAC
This sequence comes from Pseudoalteromonas xiamenensis, assembly GCF_017638925.1. Classification (NCBI taxonomy): domain Bacteria; kingdom Pseudomonadati; phylum Pseudomonadota; class Gammaproteobacteria; order Alteromonadales; family Pseudoalteromonadaceae; genus Pseudoalteromonas; species Pseudoalteromonas xiamenensis. Next base: position 447,895 of record NZ_CP072135.1, on the reverse strand, counting down.
ACTCAACACTAGCGGTACTTTATCTGCTCCTGACAACATATGTGCAATGTAATCAGCAAGACCTGACGATTTAATTTGTGCCGCAAGGGTCAAACCTCCACCAAAAAGCAACAAGATACCCCACGGCACTTTAGCCGCATGATCCCAGTCTAACAGTCTTGGCTGGTTTGTATCAAAACTCGGCATGACAAAAAGCAAAATGGCGGCAGCTATCGCGATGCCAGTATCGGTAATCGCAAGTCCTGTGGACGAAGCGATAATGGGACGAAATACCCAACTTAGCGCTGCAAATATAAATATCACCAATACTCCCTTTTCAGCTTTGGTCATTCCTCCCAGTTTTACCAATTGGTCAATGAACACCTTTTTGGTGTCAAAGTCAGTCTCAACCTTATCTACTTTGTACGCGATTTTCGTGAGCCAAACCCACGTGATAGCCAACATTGCTACCGACAAAGGCACGCCGACAATCATCCACGTAGCAAAACCAATCTCTATTTTATAACTGTCAGCAAGATATGCTGCCATGAGAGCATTTGGTGGTGTACCGATTAGTGTTGCGATTCCACCAATACTTGCCGCATAAGCGATACCGAGCAGCAACGCTTTAGAATATTCTTGCCCTTTGCTACTATTTGCTTTAACCAGCCCTATCACTGAAAGCGCAATAGGTAACATCATCACCGCTGTCGCGGTATTTGACATCCACATTGATAAAAAGGCTGTAACTATCATCATTGCAAGAATTTGCAAGCTGGGCGTTTTTCCCGCTCGCAGCATTGTATTTAGAGCTATTCTTTTGTGTAACCCCCAATTTTCCATCGCTATTGATAAAATAAATCCACCTAGAAATAAGAAAATCAGAGGATGTGCATAAGGTGATGCTACGGTATTTACTGGCGCTATGCCCACCAAAGGTGAGATAACTAAAGGCAGTAACGATGTTGCAGGAATAGGCACTACTTCACTCACCCACCAAGTGGCCAACCAAAATGCAAGCGCTGCGGTTTTCCATGCATTTTCATTCATTCCCCATTTTGGCTCTACAATGCAGCTAAGCAGCATAATAAGTGGACCGAGAATCAACAATACGTTTTCTTTGCTCATTAAAGGTTTGTTTTTTATCATTATTGTTCCTTTAAAATAAATACTTTAAGCCAACAGCAGTGCTAACATCTGAACTGTTTTCGAGTGATAATCGGCTCAACATTATGTAGGCGTTCGCCGATTTATCAAACACGTAATCAAGTCCAACGCTGTAATTCGTCGTGGAGCCTTGATGTCGCAATTCACTGGTATCGCGCAGCCACTGCAATTTTGGACGCCATGCATCATGTTGAAACTGAACACTCATACCAAATGCATGCCCTGACTTAGTTTCTGCAACATTTTTAGCTTCTTGCCAAAGTAACCCAATCTGCCAATTTTGCATTTTCATCATACCAATAGCCCGACTTGCAACCAGATTGTTCAATCCATCAACATGAGATACCGCAACTGAGTAAGGTAACGTTTGCAAACTTCTATCACCATAAATCGCCGTAATAGCATACCCACTTTGTTGGCTATTCGCATCGTCCTTAGGAGCATATGTCATTGAAATTTCGGTATTATACCACTTTGGTACTACGTAAGTTATTGTATCACCTATGCGGTCTTGGCCAGCAATGACTTGCGCTATGTCCCCTTGTGTTTCATTGAATAGGTCGAACTTCCCTTCGCTGTACTTAAATCGAGTATCATTGCGTCCCACCAGCAACGTACCGAGATAACTTTGTACACCTAAATAGGTATTACGAGCAGCGAATGGATTATTTGTATCGTCTTGCTCAAACCCTTTTACCTGAACTTCGTACTTGTAGACCAAATTCAATTGCGGTTTCAGCTGATGCTTACCCTTTACACCGATTCGCGAAAAAGGAGCGTCGATTTGCGTACCCATTTCGGTATATCGTAGTAGGCCTTTATCGGTGTGCGCTATTTGAATTTCTGCTTTGCCATAGAATTGATACTCTTGTGCAAGCCCTACCATTGGCATCATTAATGTGGAGGCGATTAACCAGTGAACCTTGGCAATCTTACTTGTTGTCATCATATTGCTCCCAATTGTTATTATATTAAGAGAATACGAGCAACTTTTTTGCCACTCATAAAAACAACCGTATATCAGATAGTTAAAATTTTCACATGTCGAATAAAACGTTCAAGTGTGTGGATTTCCACACACATTTTAAGGGCTTTGTCACTTTATTCACCCTCTTGTGTATCGGTAAAACGCGCTCTCGATAAACCATACTTCGTCATTTTGTCATAAAGTGTTTTTCGAGGGAGTTGTAAAATATCCATGGTCGATTTTATGCTTCCTTGGGTACGAGATAAGGCTTCTTCTATAAGACTTTGCTCGTAGAAATTGACTTTCTCCGCCAGACTAAGATCGATAGAAAAGTCGTCGTTGGCATTTGAAGAATGTTGTAACGCATTTTGCTGACCTAACAACACAGAGCGCTCTGCAACATTACGTAACTCCCTGACGTTTCCAGGCCAATTGTATTCCCTTAGTTTATGCATTAAACCTGAACCAACGGCTCAAATGTACGATGAAAACGATTGGCGGCAATCGAGCTGAAGTGTTTAAACAAAATTGGAATGTCATCCTTGCGATGGCGAAGTGCAGGAATTGGGATCTTCACAAGATTTAATCGGTAGTATAAATCGGCTCTGAAATCGCCAGAATCCACTAAGCCTTGGAGATCCACTTTAGTGGCTGCAACGATACGAACATCAAGTTCAATCGCGTCATTACTTCCTACCGGTGTAACACGTCTTTCTTCTAGCACTCGTAACAATTTGACTTGCATACTGGGTGGCATGGCTTCAATCTCATCCAGAAACAGCGTGCCGTTCTGTGCATATTCAAACTTGCCCACGCGGTTTTCTTTCGCGTCGGTAAATGCTCCACGTTTAATACCAAACAGCTCACTTTCTATTAATTCAAGTGGAACTGCACCACAATTAATCGCGACGAAATGTGCCTCACTCCGTGGGCTGTGGTCATGAAGATAGCGAGCAACCAATTCCTTCCCCGTGCCAGTTTCACCTTCAATTAAAACATCAACGGGTGTATCAACGATCGCATCAAGCTGCTCAATCATCGCCTTCATTAAATGCGTATTACCCAAAATTCTCACCCCGGGGGCAGACTTTGACGCCAAGGTCTTTTTAAGAGCGCGGTTTTCCATGACTAATCGGCGCTTCTCTAATGCTCGTTGTAAACAATCTAAAAGCGGTTCAGAAACGGGCTTTTCAAAAAAATCATACGCACCCATTTGCATCGCTTTAACTGCGATCCCCACATCTCCAAAACCTGTTAGGAAAACGACGGGTAACTCCGAATCAAACTGTTTGACCGATGCTAAAAAACTTAGACCGTCCATTTGAGGCATATTGATATCACAGACAATCACACCTTCAAAACGTCTATTTATACGTGAAAGCGCCACACTCGCCGAAGCAAAACATTCGACCTGATAGCCTTCCAGTTCAAAGAGTTGCTTTAACGAATCTCGGATAATTTGCTCATCATCAATGATCACAATGTTGTTCATTCTTTTTGCCTACGATATTTTTTTGATTGGCGCCGTGGTTTACGAAACCGAATTTCCATTGAGGGTTATTATAAATTCGGCCCCCTGTTTTGAGTTACTTTGCGCCGTCAAAATGCCAGAGAATGACTGAATAATCTCTTTCGATATAGATAAACCTAGCCCTAATCCACTGCCCGACTTGGTTGTGTAAAAGGGTTCAAAAATCGTCGAAAGTTGATGTTGTTCAATGCCTGGCCCAGAATCTTGTATCGATAGCTTCACTTTGCCATCAAATTGCTCAGAAACTATACGCAACGTTTTAACGGTACTCTTTTCCATCGCGTGCGCGCGTTGGTAAACAGATTTACAAGCACTTGTTCAAATTTAAATGGGTCAACCCACACCATTACTGGGTCCACGTTAATCTGAGTATCAATTTCACAACGTTTTAATTCTGGCCCAGCAATGACTAATGCATTATGAATGAGTGGCTGTAATTCAAAATATTGCATTTTATTCTCAGTCGTCTGAGAAAACTGCCTTAGTTGGGTTACGATACGACTAACACGTTCCATTAATCCTTCTATCAATTCCACATTGTCTAACGCTGTTGTGTACTGAGCTTTGACGATCAATCGTTTGGTACTGGCAAGGTATGTTGAAATCGCACTCAGCGGCTGGTTAATTTCGTGATTTATACTGGCGCTTAACTGACCGATCGTTGCGAGTTTTGCTGCTCTTATCAATGCCGCTTGGGTCTGTTCGAGTTTTTGCGTGCGCTCTTGCACCTTTAACTCTAAATCCCGACGACCTGCTATTAAACGTTGGTACTGTGTCACGCGTTTATAGATAGAACGGACGAGCCAAATAAAGACTATAAAGATGAGCGTTGCTATACCAAGCCTTGGCCACTGAGCTTTAGGTAAATCTGTTATATCACGCATATACACGAGCTTTGCCTTTAATCCAAGCAGTGGAAAAGCAAACGAAAGATAGCGACGTTCCTCAATGTTTAAATAGCAAAGCGGTGCCTTTTTTTCATTCAAACATGGCTCGAGAAACTCGGACTTATTTTTCAGCCGCCAGCTTTCCACATCTGAAGCATAAATTTCATTACTCTCACTCAGAATCGCAAAATGGCTGCTCTCTCCCGTATCCAACTGCGCTTCATCAGTTTCAAACTGATTGACGTTCACTTTGATAACAGCCACCCCTGTGAATTGTTCGGCTTGAGTAATTGCTTGGGAAAAATAAAAGCCTCGCAAATTAGACCGAAGCCCTACAGCAAACTCCAATGCATGTCCCTGAGACTCGACCGTTTACAAAGTAATGTCTAAAACTGTACTCATTTCCAACATAAGAGTGAGCCGATTTAAAGTTACTGCTCGCGAGAACAACGCCTTTGCTATCCAAAAGGTAGGCATCGGATGCACTTGATGCTCTTTGTATATCTTGCAAATACACGTTGGTGGAATCGCGTGTATCTTTTTTGGGTGACGCAATAAACTGCAGTACGTGTTCGTTTTCGGCAATTAACTTAGGCACCACAGAAAAGTGTTGAAATTCATCATTAAAATACTCAGCCAGCTTGTCACCATTTGTCATACCGAGCGACAATTCCCTCTGTTTATCAAAGCTCATGCCAGCCCAGTAGACGACAGCTAAAAATATCAACCAAATGAGTGCGACGACCCATTTAGCAATAGCTTTTCTAAATTCAGGTTCCTTAAACAGGTTATACATCGAAGCCAAATACGTTGCTTGCCACAAAAATAGTGAGCATCGAAATGACTGTGATTGCAATAATATTCATCGCAAAACCCGCTCTGACCATATCTCTTATGGTCAGCTTTTCAGAGCCGAACACTATGGCATTTGGAGGAGTGGCAACCGGCATCATAAAGGCACAACTTGCAGCCATTGCGGCGGGTATTACCCAGACGAGAGGGCTACCACTTAGCTCCATAGCAACTGGCGCAAGCAACGGTAAGAAACCTGCAGCCGTCGCCGTATTGCTGGTAATTTCGGTCAAAAAGGTGATCAACGTCGTCACTAGAATAATGCCGACCACAACAGGCATCGTATCGAGTTGCGACAACGATTGCGCGACGTAATTTGCAAGACCGGATTGTTTAATTTGTGCTGCGAGTGATAAACCACCGCCGAACAACAATAAAATACCCCATGGTACAGATTGCGCATCTCGCCAATACATCACGCGTTGTTGAAAAGTATTGTCCGACGGAAGAATAAACAGCAACAGTGAAGCCATCATAGCTATGCCCGTATCTGTTATTGCGAGTCCTGTCCATTTGACCAACAAAGGCCTTAGCACCCACGCAATTGCAGCAAATAGAAACACGAACAGTACCTGTTTCTCGGCAAAATGCATGGGGCCTAAGTCGATTAATTGTCGTTTAAATACGTTCGTTTCAAAACAACTTTTCGAGTAGCCTGCTAATGGAAAGGCTAAACGGGTCAACCACCACCAACCAATCAATACAAGCAAAATCGCAAATGGAAGCCCCATTGCAATCCATTCTGCAAAGCCAATTTTTATGTGATAGGAATCAGCAAGAAACGCAACCATGAGGGCATTTGGTGCTGTCCCAATGATGGTCGCGACACCTCCTATGCTGGCACTGTATGCAATACCCAACAGCAAAGACTTTGCATAATTGTCTACATCGACCCCTTTTTTTTCTAGAACATGAATAACCGATAAGGCAATAGGCAACATCATCAAGGTCGTTGCCGTGTTGTTAATCCACATTGATAACCCAGCACTCACCGTCATCATCGCGAGTATTTGAACAGCCGGATTGTTGCCACTTCGAACCATGGTGTGCAGGGCAATGCGTTGATGTAATGACCACTTTTCCATGGCAATGGACAGCAAAAATCCGCCTAAGAACAGGAATATCAGAGGATGCGAGTAACTTGCTGATGCAGAAGAAATCGATGCAATACCTGTCATCGGCACGACCACAAGCGGTAAAAGCGAAGTGACAGGTATCGGGACTGCTTCGCTTACCCACCAAATGCCCATCCATAATGCCAAACCTGTTGTCCGCCACGCTACGTCAGTCATACCTTCAGGCGCGCCAGCCACCAATGTAAAAGCCAAACAAAGGGGGCCTAGCAACAAACATATTAGTTGAACATAGAAATTGTTTTTTGATTCCATACTCTTATTTTTATTTCCATTTCAAATGAAACTCGGAGGTTAGAAGCTTTGTATGACAAAATCAATCTTTGGGGAATTGGTAAGAGCTGTCGAACGAGCTATTAGACAGTCTTGTTCAGTAAACAGAGGTGTTCGTTCACTGCATTTTTAGCAGCGTTCTAATTTAATAGGGCATTGTACAAAGCTCGTGAAGACTAAAATTTCCACGAGTAGCTTAAACGCACTTGCCTACCCGCTGCCGGCACTTCTCCGTTTGGCATTCTAGGGTCAAACACATTGTAATGTTTGTCTAACAGGTTTTGCGCTTCTATACGCCACTGGTGCTCGCTTGATGGTTGCCACACAAACGTTGAACCAAAAATCACATAAGCCTTTTGCACAAAATGAACACCAATGCCAGGCACATCGACGGTATCACGCCAGTTCGCATTTAAACTGACCTGTAATTCGCCAATTTGTTGTTTCCATGCAGCCACCGCAAAACGCTTAAAGCTTGGGTTAAAAGGTTCATCAAACAACTGCGTATAACCAAATTCAAACCAGCTTTCATCGGTCAATGTCACGTTCCCGTTAAGCTCAACGCCTTGCATACTCGTACTAAACTCGTTTTCGAATCGAAAACGCGAACCGATAACATCAATCGGAACCAAATTAATGAAGTCACTCAAGTCATTGTTGAACAAAACGACGTCGATTTGATTTTGGTCAGTTTGCCAGTGCCAGACTAACTCAGTGGTTTTTATAGATTCCGATTTCAACTCTGAATTCCCAATGGTCACATCGTCATTTGAATTCAGTTCATTGCTTACTGGTGTTCTAAACGATTCCCCATATTGAAGTTTCAGTGTATGTTCGTCATTTAAGTTATAAATCGCGGCCACTCTAGGCGACAGCTTTTTATCAATGTCCTGGACATAGTCGTATCGCGCACCGATAAAGAACGTCAAATTGTCACTGTATTTGTGTTTAATCTGTGTATACGCGGCACTCGAATTAAAATCTTGCTTCAATGGCTGAAAACGTGCGTAATTTGTGACCGTTCTTATTTCACCGAGATAAGCATCTGGCACAATGTACGTGTCACCGAGCACATAATCGAAGTAACTGGTGTTAATATCCGCTTCGGTTTGTTTCGCGCGAGATATTTCAATGCCGAAATTTACATTTGTCGCATCATTGTACTGCCATGCAAAATCGGTAACAAAGTTAAGGTCTGACGACTTCCATGCAGGTCCGACATAAAAGTCCCCCGCAGGCAACACTTCGGCGGGCGCAATTAGTCCTGCGCTATCGATCTCATGCACGACTTTGTATAATCGTGAACTGATATTCCATTCATCATCTGTGAGCCAGTGATAAACAACACTAACAGAACGATTTTCACTTTTATGGCGGTTATTAGGGCTTACACCCGCGAGATTAATAAACTCGTTTAATTCATTTACACTTTGGCGATAGTTTAGGTCAAACCGTTTGTTACGAAGGCCCAATTCAATAAATTGACTTCTAAGTGGGTCTTTTACTTCTCCGTTAAAGTACCTTTCCCCACGTTGTTTTACGAGAGCGATATTTGAGTAGGCGCTGATACCATTTTGTAATTCTGTCACCGCACTTAAAGCCGCTTGTGCAAAACCATGTTCACCTATGCTCAATGTCAACTCATTGTCTTTCTTTTTGGTAACTACGTTCATCACACCAAGAAACGCATTACTGCCATACAAAGCAGAACCTGGTCCACGAATAAACTCTACGCGCTCGATAATTTCAACGGGAATAAATGGGGTATAAACTGACGCCTTACCGAATGAAGACTCGTTGAGTCGCTGCCCATTAATCATGACAAGGACATTGCCGCTATCAAGGTAAATCCCACGAGTATGTTCCTTTGGCACAGCTCCTACCCAATCTCCACGTGTATTTTGAAAACCGGGCACAAAATTCATGAGTCTCATAGGCACTTTTTACGCCTAGCAGTTTAATGTGCTGTTTATTAAAGACGGTAATACTGGAAGGTACCGAAGCGCGAGTTTCATCCGTTTTGGTCGCAAGCTCGATATTGACATCAAGCAGCTCTTCAAAACTCAGCTCAAATAGATCCTCTTGGGATGTTGAAGTCGTCGCAAAACAAGGGACACTGACAATGGATAAGAACCCGAAAAGTTTGCGAGAAAACGACATAGGCTACTCTTTTTGTTTTATTGAGGCCTACTTAAAAGGCCAAACACGACTATTACTATTAAATAGAATAACGCGTGGTTGGCCATTGGCAAATTTTTTTGCGAGGAATTATCTTAATTTACAGCTAAAGTTCGCTTAGATTTTATGTACTTGTACAAACCAATCAACGAAGCCGCAATCCAGAAAAGTTCAATTACAAAACTTGCCAAGTTGAAGTTGTAACATAGGCTGATTAGCAACAAAATGGCACCACTTAGGTTCATCACGTTATACAACAAACCTTCAGGGCTTGCCTTTCCAAGTTGAAGAAGGAAGAACGCACCAACAACAAGAAAAGTACCTGTCATACCTACAATATCAAACAACAACGCAATCATGTTTTTGTCCTAATGATTATGCTAAACCCAAACACGCTGGCCCGTATCCTTGGGGAGGGTTATTTTCAGTCTTTGAAACAGCAAACCGACCAATCATAGCAAAGATACTCAGCGGCAACAGGATTTATGTCCTCATTCGCGTTTAAGTTAATGGGCGATGCGTTTAAAATACTCCAATGCGTTAAGCGTTAAGATAGATAAACACAACGAGTTCAATTCATCCGAGCTTTGTTGCCAATAATCTTAACGGCTGGCACACCTCGTATCATCGCCATTCGACCGAATTCGTTATCACAGTTAGGGCACTTAATATAATCGACTGCGTAGGAAGCATTAATCCGTTCAATAAAGCATTTCACCAACGCGCCCTTTCCTCCTTTACGGTATACGAACAACAAGGTCTTGCATTTATAACAGATTATGTCGACCGTTCTTATCGGTCCTGTTTTATTTGGTTTAGACATATAAAATAGTGTTGATTTGCCAAGTTGAGACACTACAGACCCAACAAGGCATTAATCTGGTTAACGTTCAAACAAAAGCAATTAAGCTTTGCCAATGTATCAATAATTTCTCGCTAGAATTAATCAATAAAGTCAAAGCTGACATTAAAAGCCTTTAAGCAATACTGGATGGTGTGTTCTCAACAATGTTTCAAAGCATCATAAATTCGCTAGTTTAAACTCATTTTTTTTCGCTGCTTTTTCACTAAGTACATTTCCTTATCCGCTCGTTGAAGCAAAGACTCAACACCTTCACCTTCTTCGGATACGGTAACGCCTATACTAGCCCCCTGATAGTTAATCATCATGGTGCTGATATCAATGTTACCGACGGTACTTGCAAACAGTCTTTGTTGTATGGCGGACGCTACACCGTTATCGCATTCATTTGGTATTTTTCCGAACACCACAAACTCATCGCCACCGATACGCGCTATAAAATCGTTTTCATCACAGTTGTTTTTCAATCTGGCACAAATTGCAAGTAAAAAACGGTCACCTGCGTCATGCCCGAAGTTGTCGTTAATTTGCTTAAAGTTATCAAGATCAATGAACGCCGCGAAATAGGCTTCCCCTTTTTTGGTTGACTCGCTGAGTGCGTGCTCTATTTCTTGTTCTAATGCTCGACGGTTACCGACCCCTGTCAATGGGTCCATAAGCGCAATATTACGAAAACGACGATTCTCATGCTGAAGTTGTTTTAACAAAAACTCTCGGTCCACTTGAATACCAATAATTTGGCTAATCAATTCAAGTAATGTGCGGTTTTCTGGAGACACTTTTTGTGGGTATGTACTGGCGGCGCATACGGTGCCATACAAATTTCCATCCGTCAGATGCACGGGCGCACTCATATATGTCTGAATGCCTAACTGTGTCGCGGCATCTGAGTCCCCCCAACATTCACTCACATTGCTGGTGACAAATTGCTGTTGTTCTATAGCTCGTTTACAAAGCGTGTCGCCCTACGGAACAGTGAGTTCTTCGTCTAATTTAAGCGCGCCAGTATTTAACGCGTATACGACTTGCTGCACACCTTCATCTAAATCAATTCGCGTAAAGTAAGCAGATTCTAGACCTGTAGAGTGATGTAGCAATTTGATTAATGCTCTCACTTGATGTTCCAAATCGCCTTCAATTAACGACGAGCTGAGTTCATCCAATAGTCTATTCATTCTTTCCTCTACAATGGTTTATTCCAATCAAAATGCGTATGAGGCAGATTGTTTAATCCATTTTGACAATTTGCACCACGCAGCTCTATTTTGTGTCCAACCTATAATAAAAGTTGAATGCCATAAAGCGTAATTTAGACTTTGTTTCAGAAAAACTAGGTTGAAAAGTGCTGTGCTTAGTGTTCGGGAAAGAGAAAATCAAAACGGCATTCGTGGTTTAACCGATTGCCTTGATTGACAAAAGCCATGTGCAAGAGCAAATCCTTCTACTCTCAATACCTTTCTAACCAATCAAACCGATGATCAATCCCATCGTAATAAACTGGAAGACGTGATAACCGCCGTTGATAAGAAACAGCTTTCGCGAGCGCTGTTCGAATAAATAACTGACACCAAATGAAGAGGCAACCCAACATACGCCTATAATGAGTCCTGTTAAAACCGATTTACCTAATTGCGGTTCTGGCCCTAGCACGATACCTAGCATTACACTTGCCAGTAACGTTAATAAAAACGAACCTCCAAAAGTCTTTTTTACATCCGATTGTTTTAAATCTAATTCTGTCAGTCCACACTCTTCCATCCAAGCTCGCTGGAAAAGCCATGGCGAATACCAAATCCCACCAAGGATGAACGAAGACACTGCAGCAACAAATACCGCGAACCAATTTAAATAGTCTATTCCCATATCTCGCCCATTAGTTTTTATTTCAATTTAGACAATAATAGAACGGGTTGCAAAAGGGTTTATTTCAAAACAGGCCTTTTTTGTAACTTTCTTTGTAACGTTCGCCTATGCATATTAAGCTGTCTTGCTGTTTGAGACACGTTACCCTCGTTTTCTGCCAATATTCTTTGAATATGTTCCCACTCAAGTCTATCTGGTGACATCACTTCATTTTCAATTGGCGCAGTATCCACACTTTCGCCACGCAATGCTGCTAGAATCGATTGAAATTCTGCAGGCTTAGTTAGGTAATCATCCGCTCCTTTGCGAATAGCCTCTACCGCCGTTGCAATACTGCCATAGCCCGTTAAAACAACGATACGGGCGTCAGGCAAACTATCACGAAGAGCAGGAATAGAAACAATTGACGTTTGTTCCTTAAGTTTCATATCAAGCAAAATAGCGTCAGGTTTAACGGCGACTATGTCATTAAAATGATGGGCTATCTCGGTAAAAACCGTTGCTTCACATTGGTTTTTTTGCAAACGTCTGGCGAGCGTCCTACTCAACGCTTCATCATCTTCAATTATCACTACGTTCACTATACGTGCCTCACAGGGAGAGTAACGGTGACTTTTGCACCATGTTCATAATTATCGGCTAGAAATTGGCCGCCTAAACGATTAACTGTAATTTGAGTAAGCAACAAACCTACGCCAAATCCTTCTTCGCTCGTTTGAGGTTTCAACCCAATTTGCGAGAGTTGTTCAGGTTTAAAGCCGATACCAAAGTCAGCGATAGAAAGATGCCAGTGTTGTTCATCTCGCGAAGAACAAAGCGTGATTTTATCAATGTGATTTAACGTAGAAGCACGCGCCGCATTATTCACAATATTTTGCAATGCAGGCAAAAGCATCGGATCGTTTAATACTTCAGTAAGCACACCATCGTCTTTGTGCTCAATTTGTACACTTGGGTATTCTAGCTGTAATAATTCTTTTAGTTGTTGTACTAGTTGGTGCGTGTAAATTGGCGTTGCTTTGTCGTGTTTCTGCAGATATTGACTTTGCGTCCTGAAGTCATTTAGTAACTGGCGACATTGCTCTAACGGTTTTTCCATTTCTTTGAGCACCACATCATCTGGATAGTCCTCCATTAGTTCCTCATGGAGCAAGTGCAAGTTCGCAACGGGAGAAGCTAATTGGTGTGCAACTTGAGCTGCACTAGCACCAAGCGCGACAAGCTGTTCTTGATACAATTGCTGTTCTCGAGACTGAGCCAATCGACGCTCTTTTTCTTTAATTTTATCCGCCATTGAGGACACAACCCAGACAATGACTATTGCACTGAAAACAAAGTTAATCCACATTGCCTGAAAATGGGTTGTCATGTCATGGTGATGCCCCTGTGCAGGCATTTTCCAAAGTAGCCACGAATAACTCGCCATTGCACTCAATGCAATCAAACACGCTGACTTGAAGTTAAGTGTTATTGCCGCAATCACAATGGGTAACAGCAACAATGAAACAAATGCATTTGTTGCGCCGCCAGTAAACGCTAAAAGTAACGTGAGAAAGACGACGTCAGCCGCAAGTTGCATCCACATACCAGGGGGATTGGCTTCTGTATGATTACGGTAGGCGTATACACTGGCGAGTTGGAACAAAGACGCAATAGCAATGACGACTAAAGCGGGAAGCAGCGAAATTTCAGCCTTTAACCAAAACACGCTGACGAGTAGCGCGATTAACTGCGCTACGATGGCAAGTGTCCTCAGCAGTAACAACTTGCCAATAGTAGAATTAGGCGAAAAGGCAATCATAAAGTAGGCCGTTTTACAAAAATGCTATTATATATGAACTTAGATAGTTGCTGATGCCCTACATCAATTAATCGTCTAATTTCAGCGAAAAAGCAGGGCAAGGTGTGCCTTGATGATAGTAAAGTTGCCAACGATTATTTTTAAAACGCCAAAGTGACATACGCATCGAAAAATGAAATTCTGACCGCGCTGTCGATCGATATGCTGCTCGATAACTCAACTGGACTATGTGTTCATGTAACATTCTTCCAGTGAATTGTTGATTGTAAAATTGCGGCACTTTTTCCTTTGGTAATCGGGTTAAAACATGGTGCTTGTTGAAGACTAAGCCGTTTGCCGATATTTCATAAAACTCGTCGTCTAATAAAGCACCTAGAGCGTTCGAGTCGGAGCGCACTTCTGGCTCAAGCAATTGCCTTTCCTGTTCAATCAAATGAGCTAACAACTGAGCAGTGATTTTACTGTGCACCGATAATTTCCAAAATTATGCTTTGTTGTCCATAAGTTAGACTATCGAAGTTCATGAAGCAAGACTATAGTTTTACACTCAACTGGAAATTCGTGAGCAACTTTGTTATAACGTCACGAATACCTTAACTGGTCTGACAACATAAAGAGAACACAATGAAGTACGCACAGATCACTGGATGGGGTAAATGCATTCCACCAGCAAGCATTACGAATGATGAAATTAGCCAAATCGTTGAGACAAACGACGAATGGATCTCAACTCGCACCGGGATCCGCGCTCGTCGCGTAAGCCATGTTTCAACTGCAGAGCTTGCGACGGTTGCGGCTCAAAATGCACTTGATTGTGCAGGTCTTGAAGGTAAAGATGTTGACTTGGTATTACTTGCAACTTGTACACCGTCTACAATGGTCGCAAATACGGCTTCGTTAGTGCAAAAAAACATTGGTGCTGTTGGCGCGGCTGCCTGTGATACAAATGCGGCGTGTTCGGGTTTCTTGTACGCGATGCAACTTGCTACTGCACAAATTCGTACAGGTATGATCAAGCGTGCAGTAGTCATCGCGGCGGAACGCATGACGTGGTATGTAAACTGGGCAAAGCGAGACAGTGCTGTACTTTTTGGTGATGGTGCAGGCGCAGTTGTATTAGAAGCGTCGGATGAACCATCAGGCTTGCTCGCCAGTAAAATTGGCTGTGATACAGAAGACCGTAATATTTTACATATTGCTAACTGTGGTACCGACTTAAATAAATATGAGCCAATCGGTCCATCTGATTTGATGTTTGAAGGCCGTGAAATATTTAAACGTGCAGTAAAAGGCATGAGCCAAGCGTGTGATGACGTTCTTTCTCAAGCGCAACTAAGCCTTGAAGATATAGATGTCCTTGTTCCTCACCAAGCGAACTTACGTATCATTCAAGCGATTCAACAAAAGTTGAACATTGAAGACGAAAAAGTCATGGTGAACATTGATAAATACGGCAACACTTCGGCAGCAACCATCGCGATTGCGCTCTGTGAAGCGGTCGAAAATGGCTTAATAAAGCCAGAGTCAAATATTATGTCTGCGGCTTTTGGTGCGGGATTGACGTGGGCAGCAAGTTACATCAAGTGGGGCACACGTGTAACTCCAATTAATCCACCCAGTGCTTCGCTCCCACCATGTGACAAAACAGGATTGGAATTAATCGCGCATTCCGTTGCTGCGTGTAAAGAAGCATAATCGCATTCCCTTTGGTGTTCTCGTAATGGATGGTAGAATCAGGCCATTCTTACGAGGAACCAAAAAACGGGAATCACGATGTCACAACCCTACCAAGATTTACTTCAATTAGAACCAAAACCAATATGGCGTTTTTTTAGCGAGATTTGTTCTTTTCCTCACCCATCAAAGCATGAAGAAGCGCTCGCGCAACACATAATTGCGTTTGCAAAAAGCAAAAACCTATTCGTAACACGTGATAGTGTTGGCAACGTAATCATTAAAAAACCAGCTACCGAGGGAATGGAAGATCGTCAAATAGTGGCTCTTCAAGCGCATATCGACATGGTGCCGCAAAAGAATGACGATACCAATCACGATTTTGTTAAAGACCCTATTAAAGCCTATGTAGATGGTGACTGGGTCACTGCGCAAGGTACTACGTTGGGTGCAGATAATGGCATTGGGATGGCGTCATGTCTTGCGATTTTGGATTCATCTGACATCCCTCACGGTCCGATTGAAGTGTTGCTTACTATCGACGAAGAAGCCGGGATGACCGGTGCATTTGGGTTAGAAGCGGGATACCTAGATGCTAAAATTCTCTTAAACACCGATTCAGAACAAGAAGGCGAAATCTACATGGGCTGCGCCGGTGGCGTTGACACATCACTGAAGCTCTCTGTTGAACGCGAAACACTGAGCGGGAATTACGTAACTTACAAGTTAGCACTTAAAGGACTGCGTGGCGGTCATTCGGGTGTTGATATTCACACAGGCAGAGGCAATGCCAATAAATTGCTCGCTCGATTTTTGGCTCACGGACAGTTAAGTCAGGCACTTCGTCTTGTTTCTATTTCAGGTGGCACACTGAGAAATGCGATCCCTCGTGAAGCCTATGCGACAATAGCTATCCCCGCGGAGTTGGTCGAATCATTACGTGAAGCAATGGACAAATATGCTGCTCTGGTTACTCAAGAGTTGGGAGCCGTTGAGAAAAACATTCAGTTCACTGCAATTGAAGAATCAGCCACTCTCGATGTCATGAGTTTAGCAAGTCAAAGCACCGTGCTTGCCCTTATGAATGCGTGTCCGAATGGTGTTGTTCGAATGAGTGATGACATTAAAGGTGTGGTAGAAACGTCATTAAATATGGGCGTTGTTACCACAACGGGATCGCAAGTCGAGATTTTATGCTTGATCCGTTCTCTTATTGATTCTGGCCGCCAAGATGTCGAAGGCATGTTGACTTCAATTGCATCGCTTGCAGGCGCTTCAATTCAATTTTCAGGTGCTTATCCAGGTTGGAAACCGGACCCAGAGTCAAAAATTCTGCATATTTTCCGCGACATGTATGAACAAAACTATGGGTACAAACCACATATAATGGTCATTCACGCGGGTTTAGAGTGCGGTTTATTCAAAGAGCCTTATCCAGAAATGGATATGATAAGCTTTGGCCCCACAATCAAGTTTCCTCATTCACCTGAAGAAAAAGTAGAGATCAAATCGGTTGGTCAATATTGGCAACAGCTTTGCGGTATTCTTGCACATATTCCTAAAGCATAAATACACAGTTAAACCTAATAAACAAGCCGCAAACTGCGGCTTGTTTATTAAAACGTATATGACTCTATGCGCCACCTGCTACGTCGATAAATGCACCAGTCACAAAACTCGCCTCGTCTGACAACAACCAAGCGATTGCATAAGCGACTTCGATAGGTTTCCCCCTCGTTTCAAGGGGATCTTATTCGCTATACGAGCTACCCTATCTGGGTCACCACCATCAGCATGTATTTGCGTTTCGATAAATGCAGGACGTACTCCGTTAACACGAATACCAAGCTCAGCCGCTTCTTTAGCAACTCCTTTTGTGAAGGTATCCATAGCCCCTTTACTCGTTGCGTAATCAACGTATTCAAAAGGAGAACCAGTTACGGCAGCGAGAGATGAAACGTTTACAATTGCGCCACCTCGCGCTATTCGGTGGAGAGCTTCTTTGGTGCACAAAAAGCATGAAGCGACATTCGCTTTGACAATCCACTCAAACCGTTCGAGCGTCATGTCTTTTAGCTGTGCTTGATGAGTCAGTTTACCAACGTTGTTAACAAGATGAGTAATTGGACCTAGTTGTTTTTCTGTCGTTTCAAACAATCGTCGTACCTCTTGTTCATCAGACACGTCTGCTTTGCAAGCTATCGCAACGCCCCCAGATTTCTCAATTTCGCATACAACTTTTTGTGCACTAGTATGACAGCTTAGGTAATTCACACAGACTTTATAACCTCGCAGAGCAAGTAACTTCGCTGTCTCTGCGCCAATTCCTCGACTTGCACCAGTAATAATCACGACCATGAATCTTGTCCTTACTATTCATAAATAACATTTATTGTCGATATTTAGTGATGCAATTTGCTTAATATCAAGTTCAAACTAAAAATAAGCACATTAATTGTCGACATTTTGACTTTTTATGCTTTATACACTTTTAGGATCAATTAATGCTGCGCTCATCGTACTGAGTGCTTATGGCGTACTCCTGCAACTTAAATCGATTTACGAACGTCGAGTAAATAATACCGCCAATCCCACTGCTGTACTTTCGGTAAATCAATTTACCGTTTCTTTTGTTGCCTATTTTTCCTTTTATCTGTACGCGATTTTTATTGAACCGATTAACCATTTTCTGGCTTGGCCGCGCCTCCTTGCGAGTGTTCTTGCGTGGCTGATTTTGGTTGAAATTTACCGAGACCGGCAAACTCGTTACTCGAAAGTAAGCTCATTACTGAGTGGATTTTTTTATGCGGTGGATTATTCGCGCTTACATCTAATGTGACGTTCAATGATGAAGGGAGACAATTGTCGACATGCCTGATCATTGTGGCAAGCCTATTAATCGCGCAAGGTTACACGCATCAATTTATCCAAATCGTCAAGTCACGCTCTACTGGCGCGATCAATCTAAAAATGAGTCAGTACATTTTATTGATGGATATCTCTACCATTGCATTTGCGCTCACCATGCCGCTGACAAAAGGATGGCCATTAATGGTTTTGGCTTTTACAAGTGCGATAACGAAACTTGTTATGATGTACTTATTTTATTGGGTCAAACAATTCTCAGATACCAATCAACAACCAAGTTGAGTAAAAAAATGCCTGCATTGTGCAGGCATTTTTAAGCGGCTATTTGTAACGTGATGCTAAATAGCTGAACACGGCGCGAAGACCCAATGCTTCTCCACCGACAGGACGACCAGGTAACGGACGTAAATTCCAAGCCATAACATCGAAATGAACCCAAGGTGTCGTTTTAGGCTCCACAAATTCCTGTAAATACAATGCTGCGGTAATCGCACCACCAAAGGGTGTTGCGCCACAGTTAGCAATATCGGCCACGTCACTTTTGAATAATGCTTTATATTGGCCGAATAAAGGAAGTTGCCAAACGGGATCTTGCTGGTTTTCGCCCGCATCGATAATGCCTGCTGCCACTGTTTTGTCTGTTGAGAAAAAGCCCGGCAGCTCGGTTCCAAGCGCAATCCGACATGCGCCTGTTAGAGTAGCAAAATCGATGATCAAATCAGGGGTTTCAGCTTGAGCTTCTGCAAGTGCGTCGCAAAGTACAAGACGACCTTCCGCATCTGTATTGTCAATTTCTACGGTTATACCTTTTCGGGTTTTAACCACGTCACCTGGGCGAAATGCATTCTTAGAAACCGCATTTTCCACAGCAGGAACTAATACTCGTAAACGCACTGGTAATTTTGCAGCCATGATCATTTGAGCAAGGGCAATGACGTGTGCCGCTCCACCCATGTCTTTTTTCATGTTGCGCATGCCTGCAGCTGGTTTTAAATCGAGACCACCTGAGTCAAAGCATACGCCTTTTCCAACCAACGTAAGTTTAGGCGCCTGTTCATCACCCCATGTAAGATCTAATAAACGAGGCTTATTGTCGCTCGCACGACCAACTAAATGAATGGTCGGATAATTGTGTTCGAGTAATTCGTCACCAATAAGTTGGCTAAACTGGCCTTGATAAGTTTGTGCAAGTTCTTCCATTGTTTCCGCAAGGTGCTGTGGCATCATATCTGCCGCAGGCATATTAACAAGGTCTCTTGCGAGGAAAAGTGCATTAGTCTGAAGGATAACTCTATCGTAGATAGCACTGTCTTCAATTAACAGTTTAGCTTCAATCACATCCAATGATTTGTATACACCAAACTGGTATGCTCCCATCACGAAACCAAAGGCAACACGTTCAATTAACTCATCAGTACCTTGAACTTCATAAATTCCCTTTGGTAATTGTAGAGCCAACTCACCTGCAACCCACATATCGTCAAGGCTATCTGCAACAACGATCGTCTTATCAAGCTCGCCAGTGGCTACAGAAGGCACATGAAATACTTTTTGTTTTGACTTGGTAAATTGCGAAATCCAAGTTTGGGTGAAACTCTCCTGGGTTTCGAGCCAAGAACCCAATTCGTCTTTCGCAACGAAATAAAGTGGCGTTGCCTTCCCTGATTTTACTAAATATTGACTCATGAATGCCTCTTTAGTGTTAAAAGTCTATTGCTCTGAGCATATCAAACAATGCTATTCAAAATGAAGAGCTGGCTTGAAATAAGCGATGCCAAGAAATATGGAGTTTGGTTATTTTCTAGAAGAAGTGTCTTTGTCTTTCTTAAACGAAAAAGCACTGGGTAATACATCTACTCCACACCATTGGCCTAGTTTAACAATGATTGGAATCGTGATGGGAGCAAAAGGAAGAATTGCAAACACACCTAAACCTAATCCTTTCAACAGGTCAAAAAATTGGGCATGGGCAATTTTCAATTCTTGTTTGTCGGCTTGTCCTACTGAGTAACGTTTATAAATTTCGAGCATCTGCTTTGTTTCTTGTTTTTCCTGACGCAATGCAAGTTTTAACAAGATTAGCGCACGTCGTAGTTTTAACTGTTGACGTTTTTTTGAAATTTTCACCACTCTCAAAGGTGCTTTATGTACAACTCGATATAATCTCATAAACGATGTGGTGATAAACCTTATCAGTATTGATGAAACATTTTAGCAAATCGCCGTGTAGAAAACTATTTGCCTATAGTCGCATATTCGGATACTACCTATTGGCAAAAAGAAGATAATTTCAAAAAGCCAAAAAATCTAAATTTTGGTTTCAGAATTTGCGGTATCTCCAGAATATTCTATCCTCAAAATACCCAATTTGAGTGAACAACGCCTGAACTTGTTCATTTCCACAAAATTGAAACGGAATGCTAAATTGGTCTAAACGTTAGAAAAAAAGACGAATTTAGTGATTGCACATAATGTTAACTGTGTGTATAACAAAACGGAATGCGCATAACATATTTGGTTTTGTGTTTTCATTATGACAACAAATATAACTGGGGAAAACAGGATGAAACATAATATTAGTAAATTGCAGCGCGCAATTAGCTTTGCACTTGCCTCGTCTGCAACAATCGGTATGTATTCTACAAACGCAATGGCAGCCGAAGATGGCGGTGAAAAAGCGAAAGACATCGAAAAAATTGCCGTTGTAGGTTCACGTGCGGCACCTCGTTCAGTAGGTGACTCGCCAGTACCAATCGACATCATCGGTGGTGAAGAACTAAGCAAAACAGGCAACAATGACATGCTTGAAATGCTGAAAGGTTCAGTTCCATCGCTAAACGTACACCAAAACCCTATCAGTGACGCGGCATCTCTTATCCGCCCAGCTAACCTCCGCGGCTTACCATCAGACAGCACTCTAGTTTTACTTAATGGTAAACGTCGTCATCGCGCGTCTGTAATCGCGTTCCTTGGCGGTGGTATTAACGATGGTGCACAAGGTCCAGATATTTCTGTGATCCCAGGCATTGCAATGAAGCAAGTGGAAGTACTACGTGATGGTGCAGCGGCACAATACGGCTCTGACGCGATTGCTGGTGTAATCAACTTCGTGCTTAAAGATAACTCTGAAGGCGGAAGTTTCTCAGTCAAGCACGGTGAATATTACGAAGGTGATGGCGCGCAAACGACTTACGAAGGTAACGTTGGTTTACCGTTTACTGATCAGGGCTTTGCGAACTTAAGTTTCCAATACAAAAATTCAGATGCAACCAGCCGTTCAGTGCAACGCCCGGATGCTGCTAAGTTTGCATCACAAGGCGTTCCAGTTGCAGATCCTGCACAGATTTGGGGCGCTCCAGAAATCAAAGATGACGTTACATTATTTGGTAACGTAGGTCTTGACCTCGATAACGATACTCAATTCTATATGTTTGGTAACTACTCTGAGCGTGATGTTAAAGGTGGTTTCTACTACCGTAACCCTCAGACTCGCCCAGGTGTTTATTCAAATGATGATGGCGCAACGTTACTTGTTGGTGATCTTGATGGCGTAGGTACGGGTATTACGTGTCCAGTTGTGAATTTAGATGGCGGTCCTCTAGCAGATAACCCTGCTTACCAACTAATTGCGGCTGACACAGAGCTCGGTCGTAACTGTTTTGCCTTCAATGAAATGCTTCCAGGCGGTTTCACTCCACAATTCGGTGGTAATATCACTGATACGTCATTAACGATGGGTGTGAAAGGCGAATTTAAGTCAGGTTTCCTATCTGGTGGTTACTATGATTTGAGCGGCTCGGTAGGTCGAAACGAAGCTCGTTTCCTAATCTACAACACACTTAACGCTTCAATGGGTCCAGACACACCTCGTGATTTCAGCCCTGGTAAGTACATTCAACTTGAGAAAAACTTTAACTTTGACGTGTCAAAAGGCTACGATTTTGATTTAGCTTACGATGTTAACGTTGCTGGTGGTCTTGAATGGCACGAAGAAACATTTGAAGTACTTTCAGGTGATGAAGCATCGTTTAAAGTGGGTGATTTATACACTCAAGGCTTTAGTATCGGTTCAAACGGCTTCCCTGGTTTTAAACCTTCAGATGCGGGTGAATACACGCGTCGTAACTACGCAGCGTATCTAGATATTGAAACGCCGTTTACTGAAGAGTTTTTAATGGGCTGGGCACTTCGTTTCGAAGATTATGATACGTTTGGTTCAACAACAAATTACAAAGTAACGGCTCAATTCCAAGCGACAGATACATTGGCACTTCGTGGCTCAGTTAGTACAGGTTTCCGAGCTCCAACGGTTGGTCAAGCAAACGTTTCCAACGTTCAAACTAACCTAAGTAGCGGCGTACTAGTTGACTCAGCGCTACTTCCACCAACGAACCCAATTTCAGTGCAACTTGGTGGTAAAGAACTGCAACCTGAAGAGTCACAAAGCTATACAATGGGTGCGGTATACCAAAATGACGGTTTCTTTTTCACTGTTGATTATTACAACATCCAAGTTGAAGATCGTATCAGCCAATCAGACAAAATTGAGTTAAGCCCTGCAGATAAAGCAGCGCTTAAAGCCGCTGGTGTTCCAAACGTTGATGGTCTAGCGCAAGTTAGTTTCTTCACTAACGACTTTGACACAACGACTCAAGGTGTGGACGTTGTAGCAAACTACTCTATGGATATGCTAGGTGGCTATGGTACGTTTGCACTAGCATATAACTGGAACGACACAAAAGTAGATAAGTTCTCGGCTATTACTGGTGAATTCAAGGTTAAACGTCTTGAAGAAGATCTTCCTAACCACCGAGCTACATTAACATGGTCTCAACAGTGGGATAAAGTATCTGGCTTTATTCGTGCTAACTACTTTGGTGAATACCAAGGCGTTCACGTAGATTACGATGCAACGGCAAAAACAGCTGATGCGGCAGTAACGTTAGACGCAGAGATCACCTACTTCTTAACAGACGAAATTAGTTTAACTGCTGGCGCTCAAAACTTGTTCGATCAAGAAGCAGAAAAACTTGATTTTGCCGGAGATGGCTTAGTGAATAACCAATGGGGTGGTAAATACTACGAAACCTCTCCAATGGGTATCAACGGTGGCTTCTACTATGTAAAAGCAACATACACGTTCTAAGTTTAACTGAATGATGAAAAGGCGAATTGTCTACGACATTTCGCCTTTTTTATTTTATAGTTAGAAAAAACAACAAACCATTGAACGATCATGCTGTTGCTACAAAGAGCTAATGAACTCCTAGCTGAAAACAAGTTAAAAGAAGCAGAATTTATGTTTAAAGCGGTGCTCAAGGAAGTACCCGACAACGGCCCTGCTCTTTTTGGTCTTGGTCGAATCGCAATGCGATTAGAACAATATGATCATGCAATTTATTTTTTAAAGCGTGCATGTAACCACCTACCAAAGATGCTTGATCCTCTATTCGCTTTAGGTGATGCATTTCTTGCTGTTGGTTCTGCTGTAGACGCTAAAACGGTACTCGAATACACACTTAGCATTGCCAAACACAATGCTCATGCCCATTATTATCTCGGGCAATTCTACCTAAATCATGGTTTTATCTCAGAAGCTAAGAATACCTTTACCGCAGGACTTAAATGTCCTACCGGACCTGTTTCAGCGTTTATGTTATTTGAATTGTCGCAATTAGACGAAAAACAAAATTTGGAAGGTCATATTAAAAGTCTGAGTGAGTTGCTGAGTCAATATGATAACAAAAGACTCGAAGTTGTTATCCACTATGCTCTAGCCAACTGTTATCACCGCAGTGAAGATTTCAAGTCTGCATTTTTACATTATAAATTGGCAAATGAAGCTCAGTACTCTCAATGTCACTTCCAAACCGAAGATATGCTTCCATTTTTTGATTCGATAAAATCGGTGTGTGATAGTGAGTTTTTTAAACAACCACTCGATAAAGTAAAGGCAACCTTTACACCCGTTTTTATTGTTGGTTTACCACGAACAGGATCTACTTTACTTGAACAAATGCTGATCCAACACGAAAACATTGACTCTTTAGGTGAAAATACGGCAATTAGTGATAAGGTTGTAAGCTATTTAGAAAAACGTGTTGAAGCACCTTATCCAGAATGCCTTCAACGTTTGAGTACTCATGTCCTTGATTACGGAAGAGAGATTTATACCAATGAAATTCGTAATGCCCGAATTGAGGCTCCTTACGTTATTAACAAGCTCCCTTCAAATTTTCAATCTATTGGGGTGATCCGTAAATTATTTCCTGATGCCCGTTTTATCCATGTCACTCGAGAGTTTAAAGCAAATGCGTGGTCCGTGTATTCCAATTATTTTGAACACGATGAACCTTATTTTTGCTCTGCAAAGGAATACGAACTTTATGCTCAAGCGGAAGAAGCACTGATGACACACTTCAAGCAATGTATAGGTCGCCATATTCACACAGTCAGCTATGAAACGCTCTTAGCTGAACCGGAAAAAACCATTAAGAGTACACTCAACTTTTTGGACCAGTATTATGACCCTGAATGCATGAACTACTATAAGGGGAAACGGTTAGTCCATACATTGAGTAAATCACAGGTGCGCAAACCCTTAACCAAAGCACCTATTGAGGCTTGGAAAAAATACCAAAAAGATTTTGAGAGTCTTTTAAGCCAAGAAACAATAAGCTCATAAATTCAATTGCTTAATTAAGTTCACGGGTTAGCGCCAAGATATTTTTGTAATGCCTCAAGGCCATTTATTGAGATGTGTTTTTAAGATGGGATTGGAACCAGTGTAACGTGTCTTGAAATTGGTCGAGTCGTGCATTGGGGTGCGTAAGCATATTAATGTGGTCATAATTGTATTTATGGCCAAAACGTTTACCAAAAATCCTAATTTCCTGTTTGCCTAAACCCGACTCTTCCATAAACTTTTTAATGTCTATCGGTTGTGCCAATGCTTTATCCTTAACACCTGCAATATGCAAAATTGGCGGAAGTGCTATATTGGAAAGCGTCTTGGCATAATCAAAGTTATCATCCGAATCTACCCAAGGTTTAATTTTGGCCCATTCCATACTTTGACGATGTGACTTTACCGTTTCTTCATCGCTTCCCCACTTTAACTTTCGCGCAGGTAGGTATCCATGTTTCTTAGCTAAAATAGGTGCTAGACCATACCAAATGAGATTACCCTGTATAAACTTTTGCGGATGTCGATTATACAGGCTGCGTTTGGTTCCAAAATATACACAGGCATCAACACGTGCAATCATCTCTGGAAAGCGCGCGAAATAGCTGTTCATCAACACACCGCCCCACGAATGTGCAACCCAAAAGCGAGGATATTTCCCTCTTAGTGCCTTTATTCCTTCCAACATAGTCGGAATGTCTTCCAGGATAGCCTCCGTTTGTCCGTAGCTGTGACCTGGCCCAATATTGGGGATACTTTTTCCGCGACCACGTAGATCTGCAACGTAACAATCATAGCCATGTTCCGCAAGAAATGGCGCTAACCCTTTGTTGGATTCCGTATAAAAAATTTTGCCATTTTCGACAGCTCCGTGCATGAAAAACACTGGTTCCCCTATGTTTTCATCATCGTAGATTCGACGTAAATGCAGTTTTGCACCGCCAATTGGAAGCAATATCGATTCTTGTTTGATCATCCTGATGTCTATTCTTTTTGTTAAATCAAACTCATCCTACCAGTTAAGGCAATCGACAGCAATCATGTCAACTCAGCTCACCGTTTATGTAATACTTATACTTCTTTTCATCTATCCAATTTCAAAGGACGTAATACCAAAGATTCGTCTAACATCGAGTTCAGGAATGTTACCTGTGTACATACGAGCAGTTTCAAAACAAGGCTTCATCGCATAATCATCCACCAATGTGAGTGCCTGTTCGTTAATAGCAGGAACATCAAGGTAAATTGTATCACCTTCCCGTAAGCGAGCTTGAACTGCATCAAAAAGAGCCTTCGCGTACTCAATACGATCTGCGAATAGTGGCCCGACCTTAACTCCCTTTTCACAATATCGGGCTACGGCATACCCTTTCAACTTGCCATCGATAAGGTATCCAAGCGCTATATGCTCTGGATGTTCAATCCAACTTCTCAAAAATTCGTTACGTTCAACTGGGAAAAAAGCTGTTTCAAACTGTGCCACTTTATCGAACGCGACTTCGCTAAGATTGTACACCGCATCCGAAATTGCTTTCGGTACGACGACAGAACGTTCAAAACGGACGTTTTGATATGCGAGTTTAAATCCCGATTTTTTGTAATTATCTTGCTGTGCCACAACACCGTCTAAACCAACATTGATCCCAGACAGATAGTTCAACCCTGCTTGCCAAAGCTTATAACCAAAACCTTTTCCACGATATTCAGGTTTAACAATGTAAAACCCCAAAAATCCAAACTCATTGCCATAGTTAACCACAGAAATACTAGCAATAGGTTCGTCGCCTAAATACCCCATCAAGAACCCATTTGGATCAGCCTTAAAGTAACATTCAGCATCAAATTTGCCCGGATTCCAGCCTTCAAGCGCGGCCCAGTTTGATGCGAGTTTAAGGTCCTCTAATGACATGGTTTTGATTGTGTATTCCTGATTATTCACATTGATTCCTAAATTATTTCTCAACCACAGTACTGGCACTATGCGTTGCCCACCGAATAAAGCTTGTTACCCTCATTTACTTTGAGTGCCCAAAGATAGAAAGTACGGCATGGCGGATTCGATTATGTTTGTTGGCTAGGTTTAAAGTATACTTATCTTTTGCCTATAACACGAAGAACTGTGCATACTCGAAATATTCATCGCCAAGGCTACGATTTTAAGCAACTCGTTTCCGTATATCCTGCGTTGTCCAATCATATCGTAATTACTCAAAGAGGACAGCAAAGCATTGATTTTTCAAATCAAACAGCAGTTATTACGCTTAACCAAGCCTTACTAAAGTTGCATTATGGGATAGATTTTTGGACTGTGCCAAGTCCATTTTTATGTCCTCCCATCCCTGGACGTGTTGACTACATTCATCATTTAGCCGAGTTTCTAGAAACACAACCTGATTTTTCTTCTCATGAAAAAGTGAAAGGGCTTGATATTGGGACTGGTGCGTCCGCTATTTATCCTATTTTGGGACTCAAATGTTACAACTGGCAGTTTGTCGGTTCTGACATTAATAAAGAAGCAATAAAGTTAGCGAAACAATGGTCCGAGTTTAATAACCTTGGTTTGAAATTCCGACATCAACCAAATAGTGAAATGATGTTCGATAATATTATTAAACCCGGTGAACAGTTTTCATTTACTATGTGCAACCCACCTTTTCACGCTTCAGCACAAGAAGCACAGGCGGGCACAGAACGAAAATGGCGTAACTTAAAAGGAAAGACCCAATCGAATCTCAATTTTGGTGGTCATGCACCGGAATTATGGTGCGAAGGGGGTGAGCTGAAGTTTATTAAAAACATGATAACTCAAAGCCAGCAATATTCAGAACAGGTAAATTGGTTTACGAGCCTTGTGTCAAAATCAGATAATTTAAAATCTCTTGAAAAACACGCAAAAGAGTTGGGCGTCGCTAAGTGGAAAGTTGTCGCTATGGAACAAGGGAATAAACAAAGTCGATTTGTAGCTTGGAATTGGTAGCAGCAACCTCACTAAGGGAACGATACATATCCTTTCAGTTTGAATTGATTTGATGTTCCCATTACCTGTTAAGATGGATAAGACTGGCTCTGTACAAAAGAGCCAGCACCTTTACAAAGTGAAATACTACCTGTGATCAAAAAATTGTGTCACACGACTAACACAAAGCTTAGGACACAAATCTAACAAGCACGATTAGTTTTTCTCAGTCGCTTGTGTATTTGCTTTTTCTGCGCGCATCGTTTCAAGTTTCTCATTAAATTCCTGACTCAACGCCTGAATTTTTGGTAAGAAATTTTGAGCCATCTTCATAGAGACTTGCATTGTATCCGACATCACCTGAGGCATTTTCGTAAGCATGGAACGTCCAGACTCAGACTCATAAAATGCTAACATGTCCGCAATTTCTTTTTCAGTGTAATGTTTTAGATAAACATCAATAATGTCTGCTCGCATTTTATCCATACTCATTTCAGTACGCATTACATCAAAAAGCTGCTTCGTGTGTTCATCAAATAACGCTTGTTCTTCTGGCGTTTTTCCTAGTTTGGGTGAATTTTTCACTATAGATTGCTGCATCTGGTTATACATTGACTCCATCATTGAATCCATTTGCATTGAAGTGAGTAGTGATTCTACTGCTTCTCGTCGCGCATCTTGCGCTTGTACGTAAAATGAAAATACCAAGCTAAAGCCTAAAACAAACAGTTTTTTCATCCTAAATCTCCATGTTTTGATGAAATAATTTATCTTTTGCTAATTACATCACTAAGATGCAAATAGCACGAAAAATTACCACAAACCTTATTTAGGAACAAGAAATCAACTCTATTCATTGAATACCGTTATTTCTAGAATAAACTTAGCTAAAGCTACGTTTAAATTCTTCTTTATATCGCCTAGATAAAGGTAAATGAGTTCCGGCCTTTAGTTTAATTTCACCATCGCCACTTGTCTGATACTGAATGCTTTCAATGGCATGGTGATTTACTCCATAGCTACGGTGAATTCGGCTAAAACCAGCAGCTTTGAGTCTCTGTAACACATTGGATAAAGTGCCTCGAAGCGGGTATACACGCCCATTACTGTGTAGATTAACGTAGTTACCTGAAGATTCGAGCCATTCAATTTCGGCAACTTTAACCAAAAACTCTTTATCCAGTTTTCTAACCAAGAAATGCTCAGGATAAGGCTCTACGGAATTGACATCTGGAGCTTGTTCACTAGTGATAGGTACAGCTTCCCCTTTCACCCTAGAAAAACCAAATCGCACAAGATGATACACAATGAACAAAGATACATATCCCCATGCATCTTTTCGGTATTCGTACCACCCTTCTCTCACCCAATCCCCAAAGTCATACTGTCCACCAGCCCACAGATAAGCCAGATGGCGAATTAAAACCATTAAAGCGATATGGCCCAAACTGAAAATAATTGTTCCAACTAAATGAATTACAATCTGTTTGCGAATATGGCTGAAACGAGGTGGAAATGTTCGAAAAAGCCAAAACAACAACGGCATTAGGCAAAATGTGCTCAATGCACTGGAGTATTCCCAGACAAATGGCTCCCACAGCGAAATACTCGGTTTGCCATGTCTAGTAAACTCCATCCATTGCGTCGACGCATTAATGGAATTATTGATGAGCAGGTAGATTGCCAAGCCCATGTAACCATAAAAACGTTGATGTTGGTCTAGACGTTCAAACCAAGTATTTTTTTTATCCCCAATATCCACCGCTAATCCCTAAAACAAGTCAGAACAAACACTTATGCGTATTTTTTTTGGACGCCTCACGTCACACTTGAGAAAAATATAACTGGAGCTGACTATGGAAAACAACCTTAATCTTCGTCGTTATGATATTGATTGGATACGTACAATTGCTTTAGGCGTACTAATTCTATATCACATCGGCATGTACTACGTTGCTGATTGGGGCTGGCATATAAAAAGTGATACGACTTACTTCTGGCTACAAGACGTTATGGTGCTAACAAACCCTTGGCGAATGTCTTTACTGTTTTTTATTAGTGCTGTTGCCTTGTCGCTCGTTTTAAAACGTTATCAAACTCAAGACTTGCTATTGATCCGAAGTAAGCGCCTATTAATTCCGCTCATTTTCTGCATGTTTACCATTATCGCCCCTCAGGTTTACGTTGAAGCACTTAGCCAACAGCTCATCGAGCCGGGCTTTTTCTCTTTTTGGAGTCAATACATCAATCCTAGAACAACATTACTGACTGAACATCATTCCCCTTTAGGACTACTTACGTGGAATCACCTATGGTTTTTACCCTATTTATGGCTTTATAGCGTCATTGTTATTGTGCTTCATCCGATACTACGTGATATGGCCAATACAAAGTGGTTTTCGAATGTTTCTACAAGATCGTTTGTTATTCTCACAATGACAACCATCGTCCTAAGTTGGTATTTTCTAAGGGAGTCCTATCCTCCATCAAACGCGTTAGTAGGTGACTGGTACAATCATGCTAAATATTTTGGTGCCTTCATTCTTGGATACTTTTTTCCTCGTCACGCTAATTGGTGGTCAGAACTCATCGAAAAACGTCGTCTATTTGTAATACTGGCCGTTGGCAGTTATATCTTTATATTATTAGATAGACATGGGATGTTTACCTCTCTTGCTGTGATGTATAAAACTAATAATGTGGTAAAGGTCGTATATGGCTACCTATTTTCAATAAACCATTGGGGATTTATTTTTGCAGTGGTGGGATATGCGGGATATTGGCTTAATCGACCGAGTCCTGGGTTACGTTATTTGAATGAAGCTATCTTGCCATATTACATTCTCCATCAAACGCTGATCGTCGTTTTCGCTTGGTGGCTTAAGCCATATCTATTACATCCTACAATCGAGTTTCCGCTTTTACTTGCGTTCACTCTGGCTGGGTGTGCAATAGGATTTGAAATAGTGAAACGCGTGCAAATATTACGATGGTTGTTTGGATTAAAACTAACAGAGGACTCGAGAACCGATAAAATACGCTTTTAGTAATTCAAAGTAATTTGTCGTTTAATCTAGTATGCTACCTAAAAGGCGTGCTGAATTTATCAATGAGGTTTGCCTACAGGGAGCATTATGTGCACTCGAGTATGCAAACCGAGTTGAGACTCGACATACATATCGCCAAAATGGCTTTTAATAATCGCTATTGCGATGCTTAGCCCAAGACCTGTCCCCGAGCCAATCGGTTTAGTGGTAAAGAACGGGTCAAATATGCGATTTAAAATGTCAGGTTCTATTCCTCTTCCGTTGTCTTCAATCAGAATTTCTAAGCAGCCATTATCCAATGACTTGATTGAGATGAACACTTTACCTTCTGCCTTGTCCACAATCGCTTCATACGCGTTCTTAATTACATTTGTTATTGCTGTACCAATTTGGCAACCCATACATCGGATTAAAAAATCTTCTGGTATTTTAGTTTCAACAACACAACTATGCGGTTTAATTTCCTGTGACTTTTCCAAAGCCAGCTGAATCATTTTGGATAAATTAACGTCCTCAACAGCTTGTACCTCTTGTGCCGTAAATACACTTAAATCTTTCACTATCGCCTGAATACGATTGAGACCAAGCTTTACATCCTCCATTAAGTCTTTCGCGTCGTCAAAAACCCAATCAAGTTGGTAATTCTTTTTCAAAACCTCGAGTTGTTGAAGATACTGTTCTTCATTTGAAATCGATGCATTTGCTGTGTCTTTCCACATTGAATGCCACTTACCAAGATAAGACTCCAAAAATTCAATGTTGGAAAATAAAAAGCCGAGTGGATTATTAATTTCATGGGCAACACCTGCGGCCAATTGACCAAGTGATGCTAGTTTTTCAGCTTGAACAAGCGCAAATTGTTGGCGTTCGATTTCAGCCATTGCATCGACAAGTTCATCATTGGATGCTTTTAGCTCGGCGGTGCGCTGTTCTACTTTCAACTCCAAACTTTGATTAAGTGACGCAAGTTCATCAGATAAATGCTTGAGTTTTGAAACATGTTCAAATGCCCTCAGCGCTGCCGTGACTGTCGAGAACAAACGTTCTTTCGTCAGTTCTGTTTTGCATTTGTAATCATTGATATCATACTGCTGCATAACAACCTGTTCAGGTACATCTCCTGGCTGTCCAGTTCGCAGCACGATTTGCACAGTATCATTCAACAAGGTGTTACGAATTTGCTCCGCGCATCTAAGTCCCGCATCGTTGGTTTCCATGATGACGTCGAGTAGAACGAGCGCTACGTTTGGATTGTCTCTAAGGATAGCTAAAGCTTCATCGCCGCTGTAGGCATGGAGTATTGTCAGCTTTTTCCCATGATACTCGAAATTATTAAGGACTAATTTGGATAGAATATGAACCTGTTCATCATCATCGACGATAAGCACTGGCCATGCTCGTTCGTCATGACTCTCATTATCATTAGATTCTTTCTGAAAGAAACTTAAAGGCGCATCTTTGTCTATCATTTCGGCCAGATACTCACATTTTTTAGAATGTTTGTCTGTTCTTACGAGAGCAAATAGCGATAACTAATACCTAGAATCGCATTTGCACACTTAAGTAATCTTGGGCCGAAATGACCAAATTTACAAATTGATTTAACTGACTTTTGCTAACTCTTCTTTGTAATGCGCTCGGCATACTGATACGTATCGGTCATTGCCACCTATTTCTACTTGTGCGCCATCTGCAACTGCAAGACCCAGCTCGTCTAACCTCAACACATGGTTGGCTTTGCGTCCACAATGGCAAATTGTCTTCAGTTCAATTAATTTATCAGCCCACGCAAGTAAATATTGAGCGCCTAAAAATAGTTCACCGCGAAAATCTGTTCGCAATCCATAACACAAAACCGGAATACCTAAATGGTCAACGACGTCTGTCAATTGGAGCACTTGATCTTTTGTCAGAAACTGCGACTCATCGACCAAAATACAATCCAGTTTTTGTTTTTGATTTGCATCGCTAATTAACGCCAGCACGTTAGTTTCGTTTTCGTAAACGTGTGCATCGGCTTCAAGACCGATACGACTTGCCACTTTTCCAACGCCTGAACGATTGTCAATTGCTGCTGTAAGAATAAAAGGCGTCATACCTCTTTCGCGATAATTGAATGCGGATTGCAGAAGGGTCGTCGACTTGCCCGCGTTCATCGCGGAATAATAGAAATACAGCTGTGCCATTGTCATTACCTTATAGAAAATCCAAAGGATAATATCAAACAACGGCTAAAAAACGAAAGAACTCAGTCTTCCAATCCTTTCATAATGTATTTCAAATAGAGCGGTGTGCTCGGCATGTTTTCTAAATGTCGCCAAACCGTAGTTACAGTAGAGGGATGCGCTTTTGCATATCCTTTTGAAAACGCGACAAATCCATAATTCATCTCTGATGCAGGGTATTTAGCAGCAAGTTTATCTGAGTGTAAAAAACCAATTACGTTTTCCTGACCTACTTTGCAGACCCCTACCGTTGCATCAACAACGCCTTTTAGCACTAAATCGTAGGCATCACTTTGCGAGTAGGTGTTTATCACTCGATAACCTTGCTCAGCTAAAACAGAAGAGACAGAGTAACCATTTGGAACCGCTACCGTGACACTTGCCGTACCTTGTAGACTGTCAACCCGTGTCTTTTTCACAATTAAACACGAACCAAATTGGCTAATTGCTTGACGAGTGTGCAAACGTCCATCCGCTCGTTTCGGAAATACCATAAAAGATTCACGTTCTTCTCGATAGGAGGCGATAACTGCGTCGACTTTGTTTAAAGTGAGGTCTGCCAAACAACGTTTCCAAGGACGTCTCACAAATTGAAAACGAATGTGTGGATCTTCGACTGTGATCTTTTGCAAAATCTCAATACTTGCTCCGGGGTCTTCTTTTGGCACGTCAAAACCTTCACCCATAAACATTGGGGGAAGTGCTTTATCTTCGTAGCAAAAGACAATTTCAGAACCATAGCACGTTAACGAGCAAAACAGGCTAAACACCCAGATAGCGACAAATTTCATTGATTCTCGAGGACGTTCGCTTTCACATAGTTAGTATGTGAAGCATAGTAAAAAATCGCCAACTTTTCGATCCTTATTTACCGCAAGTCTAGTATAATCGT
This sequence comes from Pseudoalteromonas xiamenensis, assembly GCF_017638925.1. NCBI lineage: Bacteria > Pseudomonadati > Pseudomonadota > Gammaproteobacteria > Alteromonadales > Pseudoalteromonadaceae > Pseudoalteromonas > Pseudoalteromonas xiamenensis. The sequence continues at coordinate 414,055 of NZ_CP072135.1, read as the reverse complement.
TGGATAAGAGCATGATACTTGTAAATTTAATGGTGATGTTCTCTTTCATGCTCAAGTAGCCAAGCCTTGGCACTAATACCACCAGCATACCCAGTTAAAGTCCCATTGGCACCAATAATTCGATGACAAGGCACGATAAAACTGATTGGGTTTTTACCATTGGCAGCCCCAACCGCTCGAACAGCCTTCGGGTTATTTAGTTTATTCGCTATCCAGCCGTAGCTATATGTTTGGCCATAAGGAATGGTACTGAGTATTTTCCAAACAGACTGCTGAAAAACAGTCCCTTTTACGTCGAGCTTAACTTCAAACTCAAATCTTCTGCCATTGAAATACTCTTTCAGTTCCGTCATTCCTTGCATTAAATGCCTATTCGAACCAATTACTTCTTTATATATCGGATGAAAACCAACATAACAGAGTCCCATCTTCCGTCGCTTGTAACGTAATTTCGCCGATTGGCGATGGCATTTTGGCAGTAAAGATCATAATAAACTCCATAGTTGAAACGTTAAATATGAGCGAAATGGTGCCGCATCTTCCTGCGTAAACTTTTCACATTTGTCCATCGCCTTAATGACCCCTAAGTCACCACCCAAAAAGATATCAGGATGGCTTTGCCCTCGCATTTGCGCATATTGGACTGTCCATGGACCAATTCCTTTAATCGCCAACCATTCTTCAAGTTCGCGCGCAGGTGTCCGCCATTCATAGTCCGCTAATAGTTTCAAAGATGCTTTTCGCCTTTCCGGCATTTTGAAAAAATCGAGTTCACTTGTCGCAACTCTCTCAGGGTTTGGAAACGTTTTAAGATCTCCCCGTTGAACACCCAATTGATCATAAAGTGTTTGCACATAAGTTCGAGCCGCTTTTACCGACACTTGTTGCCCTAATATAGCTCTTATCCCAGCTTCAAATGGGCTCCAAATACCTGGCAAACGGAGTCCTTCTACTAACTCAAAGTTAGCACTGAGCTTACCTTTCAGTAGATCCTCAATGACAGAACAATCCGCATCAAGATCGAGTACACGCCTTATGTTTTGCACCACAACATGCAATCCTTTGACATCATTAATTTCTATATCAACCATGAAACCATGTTTGTTCTCACTAAAGGTTGCGGTGAAACGGCCATAAAACTGCTGTACTTCAAAGGTTCGCCCATAGCTGCTCTCCGATATCCATTCGAGGCCTTCAATTAAACGCGCAGCGAGAAAGCGTTGTAACACACCCCAGTTATATGGCGGTCGATACGTTAAGAATAAACGAATGGATGTTGTAATCGGTTGCGACCCTTTTGCACGCAAATGAGAGGGGGTGAGCTGATAGAGTTTCGAAAACGCATCATTGAAACGTCGCACTGACGAAAAACCACTCGCGTAGGCGATGTCTGTGATGCTCAACTGAGATTGCTGTAACAATTGCTTTGCGAAATCACATTGCTTATAAAGTGCATAGGATTTAGGCGTTGTTGCAAAGTACTGCTGAAAAAGCTTGTTTAAATGTCGAACCGAAATACCTAAACGGTCCGCAAGCTCGGTTGTTGTCCCCTCATTCAATACACCTTCGTCAATCAGCTTTTTCGCTCGATTCGCAGTTGTCCCCGTCCCCTGCCAAGCATAACTTCCTGGGGCACTGTCAGGTCGACAACGTATGCAGGGCCTAAAACCTGCTTGCGCGGCTTGATGTGCAAATTCAAAATATTCAACATTTTGCTCTTTCGCCATTGGCGCAGGGCAGATAGGACGACAGTATATTCCTGTACTTTTCACTGCAACATAAAATAGCCCATCAAAACGAGGGTCTCGAGATTGTCTCGCGGACTGAAACTGAGTTTTGGTATACATAGTCGCACAAAGGTTAGAAGGTGATAACGAAAGCTTACCACCTTCTAAGAACTAATTTAGCCACATTTGGCACTGAACCTTATTGTTCAGCTTTGGCAAAATCCACTAAAGCTTGTCCAGTGAGTCGATAAATAATCCATTCGCTCTGAGCCTGAGCACCAATACTTTCATAAAAATCGATTGCGGGTTTGTTCCAATCCAACACAACCCATTCGAATCGACCACATTTGCGTTCTAACGCGTGATTTGCCAAATACTTCATAATGGCTTTGCCTGCCCCTTTTCCTCGGTGAGATGGGCTAACAAATAAATCTTCCAAGTAAAGGCCATTTTTACCAAGCCATGTAGAATAGTTAAAGAAGTAAACCGCAAACCCGATGACGTCGTCGCCATCAAAACATAGAATCGCATGTGCCGTTGCACCTTCACAAAACAAGGTATTGATGAGCTTTTCTTCAGTCGCGAAAACCGCATCAGGCTCTTTTTCATATATCGCTAACTCATTGATAAAATGTAAAATCGTAGAAACATCTTCAATTTCTGCTGGTCTAATATGGAGCATTTTTCTCTTTTTTATTTGCAACTATTTGGATCCCTAATCTTCCATACCGTTAGATTGATTGCAACTGCTACAGGTTAAAATTCAAAGCAGCTTACTAACATCGCTAAACCGGTTTTTCACTTTGTCACCAAATGCATGACAATCTCGTTTAGATTTGATACCTTTTACATTGAATAATTTAGGGTGGTCATTTTGTTTTCAAGTACATTATTTCGTTCAGTTACCTCGTTGCTTTTGATGTGCGTAGTGGCATTTCAGAGTATCGCTGCTATGGCTGATTCGAATACGGTACATCAAATAACAGAAAGTCATTTACAAACTGAGCACGATCATCATCTTGACACCAAAAACACGGTAAACTCTGCTTCTGAAGCAGATGGACACCACATTAAAGATTGCCACCATTGTGGTCATTGCAGTGGCTCCCATATTAGTTGGGTAAACAGCTCTATCTCACCTAGCCTTGATGAAGGCCTGACCACACACAATTTCAACTGGATTAAACATCAGTCCAAGGGCTATTACGCGCCCTTGCTTAGACCGCCCATTGCCTAGCGCATTTTTATTTCAATCACCTTTTTAAATTAAATTTTTCGGCAGACTCACCTGCTCGGGTTTAATCAAACTCATCGTTATTGGGGTTGGTTAGACTGTTTATGGTCATTGGATACAGTTACGTTCTGCATACGGTCAGCGGCAATGTTAGATAGCATTCTAATGCTTCGCTTTTCTATGTAGGAATTCCCGTTTTCTGCTCCATAAAATGAGCTGAGTTTGCCCCACGCTAGGTAAACGTTATGAACTTAAATTTTTCCGCGTCGGCACGTGTCGTCGTGTTATTTTCCATGCTTATCCACTTTTCGGTTTTGGCTAACAATGCTGTTCATTTAGACGATGAACGCCACGAAAACACCATAAAATTAACACCACAGCAAGTCGCCAACATTGGTCTTGAGATACAAGAAGTTAAGCCAAGACCACAAACCTCGCTATTAACTTTGCAAGGCGAAGTAAGAGCGAATAACTACGCAAGTTACATTGTTACGCCAAGAACGGAGTCTATCGTCATACAAAGACATGTGAAGCAAAACGACATAGTCACTCTAGGCACTCAGCTTGTTACACTATTCAGTCCAGATATCGCAAACGAACAAGCGAATTACTTGAGTGCATATCAAGAATGGCAGCGTGTAAAGAATTTAGGCAGCAGCATCATCAGTGATAAAGATAAACAGCTGATTAATATCGACTTCCGCCGCTCAACTGGAAAACTATTAGCATTCGGCCTCGATCAGGGTCAAATCGATGCCTTACCATCAATGCCATTGGCTAAGATGGGCCAGTACGTCCTAAATGCAGAACAAGCAGGTGTTGTCATTAAAGATGAATTTGTTCGTGGACAACGTGTTGAAGCTGGTACTCCTCTCTTTTTTATTACGGACGAATCGTCACTTTGGGTTGATGCTCAACTGCCATTGCAAGAAACGCTAAACGTCTTACCCGGTACACAAGTAGAAGTGCAGGTATTGGGTCAGAAATTTAGCGCTATGGTCACTCAACAAAGTCATTTCGCACTCACCGATACACGCTCACGAGTCGTACGACTTAATGTAAAAAATGAGAATGATCAGTTGCATCCAGGCATGTTTGTCACAATCAAACTTCCAGCAAATAGAAAAAATGTAAGTGTGGTACCTGAAAGTGCTCTGGTCCGCTCGAGCGATGGTGATTGGCAAGTATTCATCGAGCACGACTCTGGAGAATATATTCCCATTGAAGTAAAGCGACTCGGCGAGTTTGAGGGTGGGATAGCCATAGATGATCTCAATAGTGGTTCAAATGTCGTTGTGAAAGGCGCTTTCTACTTGGCTTCCGAACTGGCTAAAGCCGGTTTTGATGCGCACAACCATTAGGAGGCAAGATGATCAATAGAATCATTTCATGGGCACTTTCAAATCGTGCGATCGTGTGCATAGTACTCGCCGTCCTACTCGCGGCCTGTGCAATCGTCATCCCAAAAATCAATCTAGATGCTTTTCCTGATGTCACGAATGTTCAAGTCTCAGTTAACACTGAAGCACCGGGTTTAGCAGCAGAGGAAGTGGAGCAACTCATCACCTACCCTATCGAAACCGTGATGTATGCGCTGCCTGACGTGGAATCTGTCCGTTCAATTTCAAAGACCGGATTATCTGGTGTCACCATCGTATTCAAGGAAAATGTCGACATCTATTTTGCTCGACAATTGGTTTTCGAACGGCTTGAACAAGCCAAAGGGTCACTCCCGGGAACAATTTCCGCCCCTGAAATCGGCCCAAACACATCAGGCCTTGGCCAAATCTATCAATACCGACTAGATGCCGATGCAAATAGTGGTATCGATAACATGACGCTTCGCAGCCTCAATGACTGGGTAGTAAAATTATTGCTAATGCCCATCGATGGTATCACCGACGTATTGTCGTTTGGTGGAGAAGTTAAACAATTAAGCGTGGAGTTAAATCCAGAACAACTCAACGCGTTTGGGCTTACTCAGCAAGACGTGATGCAGGCAATCGAAGAAAATAACCTTAACGTCGGTGGATGGTATCTAAATCGCGGAGAAGAACAACTGGCGATCCGAGGGTTTGGTTGGATCCGCTCAGAGTCTGCTATCCAAGATATAGCGCAGTTACCCGTCAAATACCGTGAAGGCCGAATTGTAAAAGTAGCGGATGTCGCATCAGTAAAGTTTGCAGGTGAAGAGCGCCAAGGAGCTGTCACCATGTCTGTCAAAGATGACAATCAACGCGTTACTCCTAAAGGCGAAATCGTCACAGGGATTATTCTGAAACGTCTCGGCTCGAACACTAACGAGACAATCAACGCGATAAATCAACGCGTCGAGCAAATCAATCAAGCGTTACCTAGGGGCGTCACTTTTCAGGTTATTTACGACCAGTCACAACTCGTCAAAAAAGCCATCGATACCGTGGTCTTCGCGTTGCTACTCGCCTTTTTATTTATCATTATCGTACTTCTCTTATTCTTAATGGACTTCCGCGCGACTTTGCTCGTTCTAATCTCCATACCAATCTCAATCGCGCTCGCGTTATTTGTAATGACGCTACTCGGACTCTCAGCAAACCTCATGTCACTCGGAGGATTAGCCATTGCTATCGGCATGCTCGTAGATGGATCGGTGGTGATGGTCGAAAACATGGTTAAGAGACTCAGAGAAAATCAGAAAGATACGTCGCGCTGTGCACCTGAAACCATACGTCTGGCTGCATGCGAAGTTGCAAAGCCTGTTTTCTTCGCTTCAAGTATTATCCTAGTGGTGTTTTTACCGCTGTTTAGTTTCGAAGGTGTCGAAGCAAAACTTTTCGAACCAATGGCTGTGTCAATTATGTTGGCGATACTCGCGTCAATGCTCGTTGCCATAGTCGTTGTTCCCGCCATTGCCAGTAAAATATTATCGCGAAAAACAAACGAGCGACAAAATCCACTACTGAACGTGTTAGAAAAGAATTATCTCCGACTATTAACCAGAGCGGTTCGGTCCTCGAAAATAGTATTGGTCTGCATGCTGGGGATCGTTTTCAGTACACTATTGGTGATTCCTCAGCTCGGCAGTGAATTTGTCCCAGAACTTGAAGAAGGCACCATTAATCTAAGAGTCACCCTTGCACCCTCGGCAAGCTTAGACACCGCACTGACTCTTGCTCCAAAGCTTGAGAATGTTCTTTTAGCCTTTGATCAGGTGGATTATGCCGTCAGCCGTATTGGTCGAGCTGAAATAGGCGGAGATCCAGAACCCGTAAACAATATCGAAGTGTTTTTATCGCTGACCCCACATGAGACTTGGCCGAAAGGCCTTACAAGACAGTTACTGCAACAACAAATGGCGAAGCAGTTGGAACAATTTCCTGGCGTACTACTAAATTTTTCGCAACCAATCGCAACACGCGTTGATGAATTGTTGTCCGGTGTGAAGTCGCAACTTGCTATCAAAATCACAGGTGAAGATTTAGAAAAGTTGCAGTTGTTGGGAACCCAACTAGAACAGAGGATAAAAACGATTGAAGGGACGGCTGACGTCGCACTTGAACAACTTGGAGGGGAAGCGCAGTTACTTATTGAACCGAATCGTACAGCACTGTCGAACTATGGACTCGCCGTTAAGGATTTAATGGATATTGTTGAGAAAGGTATCGGAGGGGTGACTACTGGACAAATTTTCGAAGGGAACGCGCGCTACGACATTCGAGTTCGACTCGCAAAATCATTTCGAAATTCCATTTCCGCGATTGAAGCCTTACCGATACAAACACCAAGCGGCTATTGGGTTCGAGTTAAAGATGTAGCAACGGTTGCATATGCCACGGGTCCAATCCAGATCCGCCGTGATGACGTACAACGTCGTGTGGTAATACAAGCCAACGTGTTAGGACGTGACATGGAACCGGTTGTGAGCGAAATCAAAAAGACCATCGAACAGAGTAATCTTTTACCTGCAGGCTATAGTTTTAGTATTGGTGGCCAATTTGAAAATCAGCAACGAGCGCAGAAACGTCTGCAAATACTCATTCCCGTATCGATACTACTGGTCGCTGTTTTATTGTTCATTACTTTTCAATCGCTAAAGCAAACGCTCTTGATCTTAGTGAACGTGCCGTTAGCAACAGCGGGTGGCGTGATATCTTTATACACCTTTAATCAATTCCTATCTGTTCCAACAGCGATTGGCTTTATTACCCTATTCGGCATTGCGGTACTCAATGGTGTCGTTCTCATCGATAGCATTAATCAACGAATGAAAAGTGGAACAAGCGTCCAAGAAGCGGTCATCCATGGTGCACTTTCTCGATTTCGCCCTGTACTAATGACGGCGTTGACAACCGCGATGGGGCTGTTACCTATGCTAATGTCTACTGGCGTTGGTGCTGAAATTCAAAAGCCGTTGGCAACCGTTATTGTTGGTGGAATTATCACCTCAACGCTATTGACCTTGATTGTGCTTCCTGTTCTAGTCGTTATGACGACAAAGACGACAGACTAATTATCTTTAACCTAAAGGAACACACGATGCTAAGCCGTTTAGCATCGTGTTAGGTATTTACAAAATTCAAGTGAGGAATTGAGCATGCCACATGCACATCACCACGGAGCTCATGGTCATCATCACCATGACAAACTCACGTACGCCGTATTCATTAATATTTTGCTAACTATCGCGCAAATCGTTGGCGGCGTTTTATCGGGTAGTTTGTCGCTTGTTGCGGATGCACTGCATAATCTTTCCGATGCAGGCGCTATCTTCATTGCGCAGCTTGCTCGCAAAATAGCGAATCGCCCAGCGAATGAAACAATGACCTATGGCTATCAACGAGCTGAAATAATTGGCGCATTAATAAACAGCACAACGCTCATTTTAATCGGTGCATATCTCATCTTTGAAGCCGTTAGCAAAGTCTTTAATCCAGAACCAATTGATGGCTGGATTGTCGTTTGGATTGCAGCTCTTGCGCTAATCATCGACGTCATCACCGCATTGTTAACGTACTTTTCTGGCGCAAAGACAAGTATGAATATACGCGCAGCATTTATTCACAACGTATCCGACGCACTTGCCTCGTTGGTTGTGATTATTTCAGGCTCACTTATTATCCTTTACCAAGTTTACTGGGTTGATATCGTTGCAACCGTATTGATCAGTCTCTATGTGATTTATCACGGTTCACTGCTTGCCAAGGAAAGTATGAACATTCTTATGCAAGCTGTACCTAACCACATTACGTTACCAGAGGTGGTTGATTTCATGAAACATACGACGGAAATAAAAGACGTTCCTCATATTCATATCTGGCAATTAGACGAACACAAAATCATGCTCGACGCGCAAATTATCTTAGGAAATCAACCCAACATCGATTTAGCGCGATTAAAATTGGCACTTAAAGAAACGTTCCACATCTCACACGCGACGATAGAAATAGTTAACTCAGCTGAAAAATTGGATACATGTTATATATCAGCAAGTTAGATATCTTCTTTTATTGTAATGAAAATAGATTCTCATGTTGAAACCAAATGAGAATCACAATCAATTTTTAACCATATGTTTTTAAACGTTTTTTATTGACACTCCGTATGTAGAAGGTACACTGGCCTGCAATACAGATATCCCTAGGATTCCGCTATGCAAGGCAAGCAAAAAGTCATTGATGCATTTAATGCACTTCTCGCAAACGAACTGGCCGCTATCGATCAATATTTTATCCATTCACGTATGTACGATGATTGGGGAATGGCGAAGTTGTATGAGCGTCTAAATCATGAAATGGAAGAAGAAACCACGCATGCAGATTGGCTAATTAAACGTATCCTTTTCCTAGGCGGTGTGCCAAATATGACGAATCGCCGCGACTTGTTAATTGGCTCTGACGTAAGTTCTATGATGCAAAATGACCTCACTCTCGAACTTGAGGTGGTGACCTCCGTCAAAGCAGCCATTGCAATTTGCGAACAAGAGCAAGACTACCAATCTCGTTCAGTACTTGAAAAACTACTTTTCGACACTGAAGAAGACCACGTCTATTGGCTTGAACAACAGCTTGGTCTGATGGACAAGATTGGTCTACAAAATTACGTTCAGTCGCAGTTAGCATAAGGGTTTCAAATGAAAGGTGATAAAGCGGTCATTGCTTCATTAAACAAAGTTCTTGCAAACGAGCTTGTAGGCATTAACCAATATTTTTTACACGCTAGAATGTTTAAAGACTTTGGTTTTAGCCAACTTGATAAAGCTGACTACAAAGTTTCAATCCAAAAGATGAAAAACGCGGATCGTCTTATTGAACGGATTTTATTTTTAGAAGGCCTTCCAAACTTACAAGATTTAGGTCGACTTCGAATTGGCGAAAATAGCCAAGAAATGATTGAAGCTAATCTTGCGTTTGAACAAGACACCATTAAAGACCTTCACGATGCGGTTGCTCTTTGCGAAACTAAACAAGATTACATCAGCCGTGAAGCGCTTAACCATATTTTGGGTGAGCAAGAAGAGCAAATTGATTGGCTTGATACACAAATTGGCTTAATTGCAAAAATGGGCATCGAGAATTATCTACAGTCACAGCTCTAATCGAAAATCGAAAATCGAGTGAGTTAAAAATACAAAAAAAAGGCTTACCAGTGGTAAGCCTTTTTTTTTGTATTCGTTTATGCGACTTGATCTGTAATATCTGCTATTTCGATTAGTCGTTCATTCAAAATTTTCTTCGTACAGTTTGTGCATTTACCACACTGTGTGCCCACCGAAAGCTCTTTTGCAAGATCACGCATAGTCATCGCACCATCATCAATAGCTTGTGCAATTTTTTTATCGGTAACACCATGACAAATACAGATATACATAAATAAGAACCAATCTCAGTACGATTTACAAAACGGATTTTAGTGTAAACAACAATAATTATCAATACTGTTTTTAAACTTTGTTTTATCTGTCTTTTACGCCTTTGATTGTTTCTATAAAGAAAACAAATTATCTTTTCGACTTAAATGATGTAAATAAATCTTAAAATATGTGGTAAATTATACTATTAGAATATGAAATAGTTCATGGAAGAAGTCTGAGTACTTGGATGTAGGCGGGACAAATCGGTTTCCGCAGCATTGGAGTTAGAGTAGATGCGTTTGACGTCTTTGTTTATGCTTCTGTTTTCTTTGTGCGTTTCATTAAATGCCTTCGCGACGACCAATTACGCGCAAAGACTGACACGCCTTTCTGTTAACGAAGGCCTATCCCAAAGTGTCGTTAATAACATTGTCCAAGATAAACTTGGTTATGTTTGGGTTGGCACTGAACAAGGGCTCAACCGCTTCGACGGTTATCAAATTAGTGTTATCAATCATGACATTGATTTTTCTGATAAACCTATTTATTTGCTGCGTGCTCTTAATAATGGTCAAATTTTTGTTTCTACTGGCTATTCCGGTAGTTACCTGATTGACCCCAAAACACTGGTCAGCAAAAAAATCTATTCTGGTAAAATCACGCCTGAAAGTACATTATTCTCTCCTATTTCGGTTGTTATCGAACGTGGCAACTTGTTATACGTTGGAATTGAACGTCAAGTATTTACGATTGATTTGAGAACACTTGAATCCAATTTTCTCGTTGCATTACCTGACACCGTCAGCTTAGTTCGCTCGCTTGCTTTCGTCGGGAATGACTTGCTTATTGGCAGTGATGTGGGCTTATACAAATTGGACACACGCCAGCATTTACTTAACCCAATTCAATTCATCACCGCAGAAAAAGCCGATAAATTAAATCAAAATGTGAAATTCCTAACTTATGATCCTACATTGGGACTTTTGGTTGGCACCGTCAGAGGCCTTTACGTGTTGCCTTTTGATGGCGTCGAATTCAAACCCGAACACACTTATACACTGGTAGCTGACCTCAATATTTGGGACTACCAAAAAACGGAATTTGGCGAATTTATCGCGACCGAATTGGGCCTTTATGAAATTCAGCGTAAAAGTAAAACCGCAAGCAAGGTCCTAAGTTTTGACGGCAGTCGCTACAATGTGACGAACACCAGTGTCTACGACATTATGGTGGATAAAAATAATGTCATGTGGATGGCGTCGAGAGAGCAAGGTGTTTTTTATTGGCCACTTCAAGCTAAGCGATTTATTAATGTAAAGTCGCCCTCGCACCCGCTTGCAAGTAACACTATTTGGTCGATTAAAGAAATTGATAATCAACTTTGGATGGGGTCTGACAACGGCCTTATAGCTGTTGAACACGATCAAGCGGTAGAGACTTTTTTCCAAAACAACGATCCCAAAGAAATATTTGGTCTTAACGCTGTTGTAACGATTGCATCAGGCCAGTACCAAAACCTTAAAGTTTTGCTATTAGAAACTCCGTTTGGCATTCAAGTCTTCACGCCTGCAACCGGTGATATTCGAAACCTCACAGAAATACAGACTCAGTTGAAAAGCGACGACTATATCCGTGGCATGTATGAAGCGGAACAATATATCTACTTTGCTTCAAACAAAAATTATTACCAATGCTCTAAAACAGAACTTCAGTGCAATCCGATTGAGGGACTATCGGAACAACTCTCTACAAATTCCTTCTATAAGTTCCTCGCACCGCTTCCTACGCATCCAAATGATTTGCTCATTTCAACAAACAGTAAATTGATGCGTTATAACACCCAAAGCCACAAGACGTTTCTCGTTTACGATTTTGGCAAAGAAGATTCGTCAAAATTTGCGGTGGTGGATAGTTGGGCTGCAGACAGTAATGGCACATTATGGCTTGCTACGTCGACAGAAGGTCTCGTAGCGATTAGTCTAGAAACACTTGAACAACTCAGCGAGTTTAATGAAAAAACAGGATTCTTAACAAACACCATTTATGAACTACAGCTCGATAGTACCAATGCGCTTTGGGCAAGTACGCAAAAAGGTCTATATCGCTTTGATTTATCCGACCGCAGTATCAAATTATTTAGTCATCACAATGGACTTCCTGTCGATGAATTTAATTCGGGTGCAAGCGCAAAATTAAAGAATGGCAATCTCGCCTTTGGCTCGACTCAAGGCATGATTGTTTTTGATCCATCCGCCTTGGCTGCCAAAAGTGCGCAAACCCAAATTGAAATCACCGAATTGGCCTTAATGTCTAAAAACAAGCCATTCGCAATTTCAGACTCAATTCAACTTAAGCACGATGATGTGGGTTTGCTTATTCGTTTTTCAGATTTTGATTTTTTAGATCAACACAACGACTATTATTCAGCAAAAATGACTGGGCCAACAAACGCCGACTATCACGATGTAAAACTAGGTAAGCTATTCTTTAGTCAGTTAAAGCCGGGTAATTATCAGCTAACTCTCTTTTTGAAAGAACGCGGCAGTAATCGTGAATTAGCAAGTAAATCATTGAAAATATCGGTTGCTCATGCACCGTACGCATCCCCACTTGCCATTACCGCTTATGTTGTCATTGCTTTGGCGCTTTTTGCTCTGTGGTTACGTCAAAGTAATAAAAAACAGCAAATTATAAAAAGCGCGTTGACAGAAATGACGCGTAGCCAAAAGCAAACTGGCCTCGCATTGCAAGCAACAAACAGCGGTATTTGGGAAGTAAATCTGGCAACACGTACTATTATTCAACAACGGCTTATCCAAGAACTAGGCTATAAGGACTTGGATGATGTCTGCAATGCTGAAATACACAAAGACCTCATTCATCCGGATGACTATCCCGCGGTCGAACAACAGTGGTTTGCGCTGCTCAACAAGAAAGAGCAGGATGCGGTTTTCGAAGCGACCTATCGGATGAAAGCCAATGACGGTCAGTGGTGTTGGTATCACGACGTAGGGCGGATATCAGAGTTCCAAGATGGCATTCCAATTAAAGTGTCTGGTATCTACAGTAATATCACTGAGCAGAAAGCGACGAACATGATGGCATCCATTTTAGGCGATGCATTTGGTCAGATAAACGATTGGCTTTTAATTCTCGATGCGAATTTGCTTCCTATCGCAGCGAACTCAACGTTTTGCCATGCTTTTGGTATTGCACAAGGTCAAATTAAAGATTTGTCTATTCCGCAATTTAGGGAGGCGCTAGGAAGCCGAAATTTCTCCAGTTTGCTAAAAAACATCAAGTCGCTGCAACCTAAAGGAAACCACCGCGAAGAAGTCACGCTACGTACTTCGCACAATGCAAAGCATCCCATTCAACTTAGTATTAATGCTATTACTAAATCCAGCGAAGAGATTGAATATTACGTGATTGTTCTCTCGGATTTATCTGAACAAAAGAAAACGGAAAAAGAGTTTCGTTTTTTAGCTAACTACGATTCACTCACCGGTTTACCAAATCGCAACTTGATGATGAAACGTATTCAAAAAGCCATTAACGTCGCTCAAAATGACGAATTAGTTGGTTTATTGTTTATCGATTTAGACAAGTTTAAACCCATAAATGACTCCTATGGACATGATGTTGGCGACAAGCTGTTAAGTGCAATATCACGTCGAATCGAGTCAATATTGCCAAGTGGTTGTACGTTAGGAAGACAGAGTGGGGATGAGTTTTTAGTACTCTTTGAATCAGTAAAGTCTCCTGAAATAATTAGCGAGTTGGTCAGCGCATTACTTATCGCTTTGCCTGAAAAAATAACCATTAGTGGCTTTACGGTGAGCATTTCTGCCAGTATTGGGGTTGCGATTTACCCGTTTGATGCCAATAACGCTGAGAAACTTATTCGTCATGCCGATGTGGCAATGATCCATGCAAAACAAAGTGGCCGAAATAGCTTTAAGTTTTTCACCAGCGCAATGAATGATGAGATATTAAGAAAGCTGAAACTTGAAACGTCCCTTAAAAATGCAGTAAAAGAAAATGGTTTCTTTAATCACTATCAACCCATTGTAAACTCTCGTAATAACCAAGTTGTTGGGGTAGAACTCCTAATGCGCTGGGAACAGGAAGGCCAGTTGATTTCACCAGCCGAATTTATTCCGGTCGCCGAGGAGGTTGGCCTTATTGAAGTCATGACAGATCAGGCTCTCAAACGCGCAATTTTAGAGTTAAAACCGTTACTGCTTGAAAACCGAGATTTTTATATTTCGCTGAACTTATCCGCACACCAAGTGCTTAGAGCAAATATTACTGAACATCTAGTCGCTATTTTGTACGAATTTGGCATCCCTTGCAGCCGATTGCGTTTGGAAATCACTGAAAGCACATTGTTGGCTGACAAGGTAAAAGCGAAATCGGCCTTGATGGAACTCAATGAACAAGGTTTTATTCTTTTACTGGACGACTTCGGAACTGGGTACTCGTCTCTCACCTACTTAAGCCAATTCCCAATCGATATTATTAAGATTGACCAAGGATTCGTGCGTAGCATGGAACATACGCCAAGTAACAAATCCATCGTCAAAACGATTACTATGCTTGCGAATAACCTTGGCATGACGTGTATTGCTGAAGGTGTTGAATCGATGGATCACATTCGTTACCTAAGCCAATTAGGCATCAACTATATGCAAGGCTTCTATTTTTCAAAGCCCGTATCTGCTGAAATTTTGATGTCTGATTTATATATTGATGAAGTAGGCAAGAAAGCAAAAGCGGGTTAAACATAACCCGCTCACTTAATTCGGATTCGTAAAATACATTAAGTGGTTATACACTCCACTTTGCTTAACGCTCTGAATAAATCATCCGTTTTAACTGGTTTGGCAACAAAGTCATCCATACCAACTTGGATACACTTGAGCCTGTCCTCCGCAAATGCATTCGCTGTAATGGCAATAATGTGCGGCCCACCATATTTACCGGGTTCACGGCGAATATGCCTCGTGCACTCAAACCCGTCCATATTCGGCATTTGACAGTCCATAAGCACGATTGGATAGCTTTGTTCTTGTAAACGGGCTAAGGCTTCTTTTCCATCACTTGCACATTCAATTTCACACTGTGTCTTTTCCAACATCTTTTTGACAACAATCTGATTAACGATGTTGTCTTCAACAAGAAGCACTTTAATGCCTAACAACTCAGGGACAGTAATAGGTGCTAATGAGACACTTTCGCCATCGACTACAACGCACGGGATAAACACTTCAAAACGACTCCCAACGTCAGGTTCACTTTGTACAAGAAGTTCGCCATTCATTAGCTCCACCAAACGTTTACATATCGTTAGGCCGAGTCCAGTCCCGCCAAATTTGCGTGTCGTCGACGTATCCGCCTGAACAAATTCTCTAAATAAATTAGCAAGCTGCTGCTCACTCATACCAATACCCGAGTCTTCCACAACAATTTCAAGTCGACCGTCAACGTATTGAATACCCAAAGAAACAGTACCTGCATTGGTGAATTTTCCAGCATTACTGAGCAAGTTGTTAATCACCTGCCCCACTCTAAGCGCGTCTAAATTCAAAAAGGCAGGAAGGCTTCCAGAAATTTGATAGTTAAACCTGACGCCTGGTTTTATACCCGTTTTACCAAACACCCGCGCGATGTTATCGAATAACCGGTATGTTTCTGTCGGATGAAAATCGAGTTTCAATGCTCCAGCTTCTATTTTTGAATAGTCCAGAATATCGTTCAATATTAAGAGCAAATTGTTTGCCGATTGCTGGATCATGAGTACTTGATCGGAGACTTCTGTCGATAACTCGTCACTATTTATAAGGTGCTCAGAGAGTCCTAAAATTCCATTTAACGGCGTTCTGATCTCATGACTCATGTTGGCTAAGAACTGACTTTTAGCCTGACTCGCTTTGTTTGCCACACGCACAGCTTCTATCAATTCTTGTGTTTTCTCGTTGACCTGCTGTTCAAGTTTTACGTTAAAGTCTTTCAGCTTTTTATTGAGCGCTTCATTTTCGTCATACGAATTCTGTAAACGCGCAAAACTCGTATTTAACTTCAAGGCAAGTTGAGAAAACTGTTGTTGCAGTCCAACCATCTCAAGAAACCCGTTTTGAGTTCGTTGCTCGTCCGATATCATCTTGCTCGGATCAAAGTCATGAATATGATTACTTAAGCGCTCTATCGGACTCACCAGCACGCGCGTTAATTGACTGACAAATATACTGCTTAATACAATAATAGTAACCGCGAGAAAGCCCGATAATCCCCATGCTGAGGCCGTCTGCGAGATTAACATGCTTACGTTCAAGTAGCGTAACGACGGTCCATCCTAATATGGGTGAGTTATTTTCGTGGTAATAGAAAATATCATTTTGGCTTGTTTGAAAAAGATGAGTATTGGGATCAAATGCTGTGCGCTTATCGTCGGCAACTAAATCGAGAGTCTTAAACTCCGATTTTAATGAGCTGTAAACCACTTTATTGGCACTGTCTAGCACAAGCAATTCACCTGAGGTGTTAACTAATCGGGGAATAAACTGCTCAAATGACTCAAATATCAACGAGCCTTCTACAATTCCTGCAAACTTGCGGTTGTTCATCACCGGTGCCGAAATTGCGACGATCGGTTCGTTCCCAAGCCCCCTACCTCTGAAAATATCCGAAACAAATCCATCAGGATAATGTTGTGCCGATTGGTAATAATCTCTATCTGCTACACTTTTATCTTCGTCCATCATGCTCAGCTTAAAGCCTTCAGGGTAAAAATGCGTAATTTGTGCTTTATTGTCGGTGACAATGCCAGTTCGGAAATTTGGGTGGAGTAACATTAACTGAGCAAGCGCGTTCTGTTTATCGATACCAAGCTCGATACTTTTGGCGGTAAGCGCAACAGCTCGTTTATAGCTTTGAAGATAGTCTTCTATTTGTCTTGTTACCGTCAACGAATCTTCGGTGAGTTGATTTTTCACTTCCAACTCGAGGCGAGCGTAATAGTTGTTGGTTAACACAATGGAAGTCACCAAGACAACTAACACGATTAATAGACTAACGGTGTAATTTAGCATTTGATATAGCGGTGAAGCACGCCATAGCTGCCGAATAAAGAAAAAGCCAAGCAAGTCGACCACGGCTAGGTATAGCGCGGCATTAATAAAGTACTTCGCAAGCGCCGTGACGATAACGAGAAGCGGTAAAGCTAGGAAAAAATAGCCAAAAAGGAATAGGAGTGCTAAGCCAATTAAAACCCAAAACGCAAGCCCACGTAAAAATAAGGGCTTATTACTATTTATACAAAGAACTTGCAGCCAGACGACTTCAAGTGCGAACACCACAGAAGACCAACAGTGATCCCAACGATAATAAATGAAACCGGCACCAATTGCGACGGCAAGCAAAGCATATTGCCAACCAAATAGTAGCAGCACACATAGAACGAACAGCTGACCAAATAGAAACTCGGAGCTATCAAGAAACCAGAACGGTAATAGATTCGCGAAGCCACCAACGACGCCAAGGGTCACCGTACACAATAACGGGAAAAGTCGATGCTGAGTGATTGTCAAAGCGCGCGTTCCATTTTATCTTCTGTCTATAAAGTTAAAAGATACCGTGCAATTTGCCAAGTAAATACTGAAATTTTAACTACTTAACTTGTGCTTTCGTTTATGTAGGTAACCTACTCGACAACACAAGACGCAGATAATTCTACAAATATTAGACATTCAAAGTTAAACGTGCTGAGAAAACTACGTTTTCCTCATTGAGCAATCGAAGATAAAACTTAAATAAAGGAATTAGATAATTGGCTGAGGATGAGCCGGACAATTATGACTTTCAACTTGAATAATGCTTTTAACCGCTCCAAACCGTTGTTTTAACAACGTTTCTACGGCTATTTTACACAGCTCGTCATGTTGCTCGAGTGTACAGTGGTGTTTTAGGACAATATGCGCACCAATAGTTACCACGCCTGATACTCGCTTTATGGTGACATTGTGAACGCTATCTACATGCTCGGCTTCCAGTAAAGTGTGCTCGACTTGCTCTAAGTTTGGTAACTCTTCTCTTTTCAAGATGCCCTTTAAACATACTCTTACAACGCGCGCGCCGGTATACAATACGAACAGCGATATGAACATACTCGAAATAACGTCTATAACTTGCCAACCCGTGAAATGTAGCAACACCCCCGCGATAAACGTGGTGACGGTAGACAACAAGTCTAAAAATGAATGCAGGAACACCGCGTAAACATTGATGCTGTCTTTACGGCCTTTATATAAAATCCAAGCAGAAAGGCCGTGAAATAGAAACCCTATCGCCGAGATCATGGACATCATGTAAGAGTTAATTTCAAAATCGTGTCCAGCGCCATGCGCTGACAATCTTTGTGTACCTTCGTATAAAATCAACACACTTATCGAGAGATACAAGACACCATTAATAAGTCCACCGGTGTATTCTGCTTTTTTATGCCCTTCATCGAAATTTCGAGCCAGTTTGACTGCAAAAGTGGATGCTATTACAGCGATAAACAGTGAACTATTGTGGACAAACAAATGACCTGCATCCGCCAAAACGGCGAGTGAGTTTGAGTAGTACGCCCCAAAAAGCTGAATAACCATAAAGGTACAAGTTATCGCTAATGCTAGCAGCAATCGGCGACGAGACGCTTCGTGAGTCGTAATACTGGTCATAGTTAGGTATAGGTTCTTTTGGCAGATAGTAATGATATACAGTATCAATTGTAACGCGAATTCGCTCTGTGCGCACTAAAATTAGCACTGAACGCTTTTAATTTGGCCTAAACGCGCCAGACATTGTTAAACAAGACGTTAGAACACTCAACATTCTCACCATATTGAACTTAAATTGCCCAGAAAATAGGCTCTAACTTATCAAGCCAACGCAATAGGCATCCTTTTTATTCTATTCTTGAACCAAAGCATCAACTTGCCATCGTTCGATAATCCCATCCGAGCTAACGGTAATGATAGTACCCGGCTTTTCTTCAATAATGTCTAATACTAGCGCCTCCCCACCTGACGCATTTATAAACCAAGAACCCAATTCTTTGCCCGTCTCCTTAGACCAAATTGAGAGTTTTGATTTAGATGAGGTCGTTACAATATAAGGCCTTTCTTCAAGGAGCAGCCCTTCTCTAAACCATCGAAAACGTTCAGGGTACGAAAGTGTTGTTTTGATGTGCCCACTTCTAACATCAAAATAACGTTGATCATGTAGTGCGTCAGAGACGAATGCCGTATCAAGCGTTTTGGTTGCTGCGAGGGTGGTAACGCGCTTTTCAACATGAAATTCACTTAGCACAGTCGCATCACTGAACAGCCATGTAGACACCACGCCATCAAACCCAGCACTCATGACCCGCCTGCTGTCTGCATCCCAAATAAGATAAGCAACCTCACTCGAATGAGGTTTAAAAAGACGTTGTGATTTATCTTTAAACGATATCAGAACAATTGAACCATCAGTCATCCCCACGCTGAGATATTCGTCATTTGGCGACATTGCAATACTTGCTATTCTCGCCAGAGGGTCTGCGCCGCTAAGGGTAAAATATTGTTCAAGCTGACCCGTTTCAACAGACCAAAAGCTGAGACGTTGCTCACCACCTACGACTATTTTTGTTTTTTGGTGAGTCAAAAGAAACGCGCGCGCAACCTCACCTATTTGGCTAAACTCAAGCTGCATTCGCTTAGTACGACTTGATAGATCCCAAAGCTCTAGATTTTTACTTTGGGTGTACAACAGAACCGATTGGCTATCCGCAGAAAAAGCTGCATAAATCACTTGTTCGTTAACAAGCCCAAACGCATCATCCACCTTTTCGACTTGTTTTCCATCGCAACTCATCAGGAATATGAGACTAAAGAGAATCATTAAATTTCGCATATCACTATTCCTTATCTACACTATCCAGCAAAGGCGTCAAATTCCACGTTTCTATGAGACCATCTGTATTCACGGTCATCATATGTGTTTTATCTGGTTGTGTTATAGCTAATACTGTTGCGCCATCCTTCATTGTTTGGCAAGACCATACACCAATTTCTTTACCTGACTTCAAATCCCAAAACGTAATTTGTGACTTACTCGACGTCGTCATTAATAACTTGCCCGATTCATCAAAATACGCTTCTCGAAAAGGCTTAAAGCGAGAAATATAATCCAGTTTTACAATAACATCGCCTGATTCAGCATCCAGAATCTGCTGTTCGTGTAAACCATCTGACACAAACACGCGATCCGCACTTTTGTTAAGTGCCAGCGAGGTAATACGATGTTGGTACATGTTTGAATAAATCGCTTTCGGTTCACCAAATTGCCATCGCGCAATTTGTCCATCCAGTGAACCACTATATACAACGTCTCCATTATTCGTTAATTGAATATGTGATACTAGCTGACGATGTGGCTGAAATTGGTTATTAATACCGGTGTCGAGCTGAGCCATATTAATCGCACCATCCTCCATCCCCGCAACAAATTTAAGTTTGTTTTCAGACAAGGCTGACGCCGTTATTCGAGCAAGAGGCGAAATCCCCTGCATTCTGAGCTTTCCGATGTATTCAAGTGGTTGTACTCTAAAAATCGCAACGTCATTTTCACCGATCACAAGGGCTATACTGCCGTCTTTTGAGTATTCAACCTGCCTAGCTGGTTTGGGTAATTTGTCCTCAGGCAGAATAACGTCGATTTGATTAGTGTTCAAAGACCAAATTTTGACCTGCTGTGCATGGTTTAAAAAGAGTATTGACGCAGCATCACCCGAAAATTTAGCATCTAAAACAGGCTCACCCACAGAGGTTGCAGCTTGATTGTTTAACGCTATTTTGTCTTGCCCACATCCGACTAATAAAAATGAGCAAAGAGCAAAAACAATGAACGTATTTGTGCTTATAGTGAGAAGGAGAGAAGTCGAGAATACTCGCGTAAAACCCATGCGTAATCCCAGTTAATGCAATTGAGTTGCTTAGACTGCCATAATAAATCGGGTTAAGAAAGGATGTAACTGCTCGAGCAAGGTAAATTAGGTTCAAGTTAAGCGCCATTTGGCAAATCCACTCAAAGTCAGTTACACCCAGCATGACCTATTTTGTGGGGGTATTGTAGAAAGCGGAGACATTCAGGCAAGATTAGCAGGCCAAACTGCTCACTACACACAAAAGTTAAAGCTATGCTTCTTGATTATAGTTCACTCATGCAAAAAGCAAAATTATTTGAACAAGAATTATACTCATCTTGAAATTGCCTTTTTACCTTTGAATGTCACATTTATCCGTTACAATATCGGCAAAGTAAACGTGGAGTTGCAAACGTGCTTCGTCAACCTTTCTCCGTACTTGTTGTAATTTACAAACGCGATGGTGATTTTCTACTAATCCAACGAGCAGATGACCCAGAGTTTTGGCAATCTGTCACAGGAGGAATAGAACAGGGGGAGAAACCGATTGATACTGCAATTCGGGAACTGAAAGAAGAAACAGGCATTGATGCGCTCAAGTTAAATCTTTCTGTCGTTCAACATAGTCATACCAATAGCTATGAAATTCGTCCTCAATGGCGCTATCGCTATGCGCCTGGAAACTACATAAATACGGAGTATGTGTTTAGTGTAGAGGTGCCTGAACACATTACACTCGTCTTAAATCCGTCCGAACACACTGACTATATTTGGTTACCGCAAAGACTCGCGGCGCAAAAAGCGTGGTCACCCAGTAACAAGAAAGAAATTATTGAACTTGAAATACAAACACATGCCATTTAATCGCGTCCCGACCAAAAAAATCCGCCTGCGCTTCTTTTTGGTAAATACAGGATAAACCCTCACACGTTGCAGCATGCAACAATTGTTCAATTGAAATATTGTTCACGCCACGTTGCTTATTGTCCTGAGCATCCTCAGACTCGCGCAAACTAATCATCACAATGCCGCCTTGCAGCAACAGTTGTGTAACGCGATAGAGTGAAGGTCTGAGCGCCCAAATAGGAAGATGGTTTAAAACTGAGCTTAATAAAATAACATCGAAATGGGTCCCTAGCTGCTCAGTAAAAAACAATCTAGGTAAGCTGTCTTCTAGCCAATGAATGGGTAACGATCCTGAGTAAGCCTCCCCCATCCTTTTTAAAGTCGCCGCAGGCTCGACCGCGACCACGTATGGATCATTGCCGTTTAGTGCAAAATACACCGCATCGCGACCTGCTCCCGCACCAACGTCTAGAAAACGCGCTTGTGCTTTTCTCAAATACGGTTTCAACAAATGCAACCAATGAGCATGTAGATATTCAAAATCAACAGCTTGATATTGATTTGCTAAGTCATAAGCATGAATATTGTAATAATCTTGCGACATCGTGTATCTCAAAAATCAAAAGCCGTTTAGTTATACGCGATGAAAATAACAAAATTATGACTCTCAACGGGGAACAGATTTATTCGCGTTGAGGTCTACTCATATAGTCGTTTGGCACAGGATAAGTATAATGCAGCTAGAATCACTTTCGACACCTTGTCTTCTCGTGGACAAGATGAGATTTATGAATAATATTTCTCGCCTTAAATCTCGATTAAGCGAACTCGGTGTTGCTGCTCGCCCGCATTTAAAGACCTTAAAGTCTGTAGAAGCCGTTAAGTTTCTGCTGCCTTCATTCGATAGCCCCTGCACCGTGTCAACGCTCAAAGAAGCGAAAGAATTCGTTGCCGCAGGTTATAGAAACATCACCTACGCGGTGGGTATTACCGCTGATAAACTGCCAACTGTACTTGAACTCCAACATCAAGGTGCTCACATCAACATTCTCATCGACAATGCCGTACAAGCTGAGGCTATTTTAGCGTTTTGCGAAACGAACCATTGCACGTTGCATGTTTTGATTGAGATTGATTGTGATGGTATGCGAGCAGGTATCAAGCCATCGGATGAACAACTTGGGAAAATAGCCCTGAAACTTGCCAGTCGAGGTTGCTTTGCAGGCGTCCTCACGCATAGCGGCGGTGCTTATTTATGCCAATCAGAAAACGAGATCAAACAATTTGCCGTTCAAGAACGCAATGCCATCACTCAAGCTGCATCACGGATCCGAGCAATGGGGTTACCTTGTAACACAGTCAGCGTAGGTTCAACGCCAACAGCACACTATGGTGAGGACTGGGAAGGTGTGACAGAAGTTCGAGCGGGTGTATACGTTTTCTTCGACTTGGTGATGGCAAACCTTGGGGTATGTGAATTAAAAGACATTGCGCTGTCCGTTGTTACTCGAGTCATTGGGCACAATGCAGAAAAGAATTGGTTGATTATTGATGCTGGCTGGATGGCACTATCAAAAGACCCTGGGGATGGGAACAACGGTTACGGTCTAGTCGAAAAGGCAAATGAAGACATCATCGCCAGTGCAATGGTAAACAGCGTAAATCAAGAACATGGAATCATCCATTTACCGTCAACTGAGTTGCTTTCATCCTATCCCATTGGCTCTATTTTACGCATTTTGCCAAATCATGCCTGTGCAACCGCTGCAATGCATGAAAGCTACCACGTTGTCGATCAGCGTGGCGAAATGACAAATTGGTCACGATTTAATGGTTGGTAATCTCTAAGAACCAACTACTATTAACGAGTAATTTACATTTAACCAAGGAGGTAACATGAAAAGTATTGGCGAACATATCTGGATCGTCGATGGCAGTACCGTGCAATTCTTTACAATGCCTTTCACTACCCGAATGACCATTGTAAAACTCAGCAATGGCGATTTATGGATCCATAGTCCGATTGAATTGAATCCCCAATTAAAACAGCAAGTCGACAGCTTAGGCGCTGTCCGCTATTTAATTGCACCAAATCATCTGCATCACCTATTTATGAAGCAGTGGCAAGACGCTTATCCTGAAGCATTATCTTTTGGTACTGAAGAAGTATTAAAGAAACGCAGTGATTTGTCCTTTACGGGTCCACTAGAGAAACTAACGGAAACACCTTGGGCAAAAGAAATTGATTCTCATCTGTTCACAGGCTCTCCCGCAATGGAAGAGTGTGTATTCTTCCACAAGCCCAGCCAAACACTCATTGTAACTGATTTGATTGAAAACTTTTCACCAAAAGCATTCGGTTCGTTCAAACGTTTTATGGCATCACTTGTTGGAGTATTGGCTCCTCACGGTAAGATGCCGCTAGACTGGCGACTTACGTTCACTTTTCATAAGAAGGAAGCCAAAAAGCACATTGAGCACATTATCGCATGGCAGCCAATGACAATAGTGATGGCGCATGGTGTCATTATTACTGAAAATGCCGTTGACTTCTTAATGGAATCTTTTGATTGGCTTGAGCCGTCTATAGCGAAAGCGGAACAATTGAATTGATTTTCAGTAACCCTTTTAGCGTGTTAAAAGGGTTACTAGTTGTCTACATCAACACAACGTTTACTGATCCAGCTCTTGCGTTTTTTCGACTGGCATAACCCAAAATATACCTACATCCTTTTTAGTTACGCGCACAAACTGCCCTTTCAAAAGCGGCTGTGTACTTTTTAATTTCCAAGAAATGCCTGAATATGAAAACGTTACATTGTCTGAATTGGGTTCAACATCTTCAACAAGTTGAAACTCGATGTTGGCAAAATCACTCTTCACTGCTGTTAAGTCTTGTTTGTTCTGCATCCGCTCAAGCGGTTTCCATAACAACAATGCCAGAACCACGGTTACCACTGCATTAAACGTGAGCGCAACTTCCCAACTTTCATTGACTAATCCCAAGTACATGGACAATGCACTGATGAGACAGGACAGTCCCAAGAACAACAATATAAAAGTAGCAAACCCAAATACTAGAATTTCGATGCACAAAGCAACAATACCAATAATAGCAATGCTTTCCCATAGATTCTCAGTAAACCAGCTCATTACTTAGCCTTTTTGCGTTTTATTTAATGTATTGATAATAGACATACTTTGAGCAACTAGACTACTCGCATCTGTCGCACCATCCGGCAACAGAATGACCGAAGATTGTTTCGCAATCGCTTCTTTTGCCGCAATCGCTTTTGTTGCAAGGTCAAGCTGGATTGCCTTTTGACCTTCTACAGTATTTGCCGCGTCACCCACTTGTCGCGACGCCTGTGCTTGTGCTTCTGCAACCGCTAAAATTGCTCTAGCTTCACCCTCTGCTTTAAGGATCTGTTCTGCTTTGTCTGCTTCTGCCGCAAGAACTTGTGCTTGTTTTTTACCTTCTGCAACATTAATTGCTGCTTGTCTGTCCCCCTCGGACTCCAAAATTTGAGCTCGTTTTACCCGTTCTGCTTTCATTTGGGCTTCCATGGCTTCCATAACGGAATTAGGCGGCACAATGTCTTTAATCTCATAACGCAAAACTTGAATACCCCAAGGATCAGAAGCTTGGTTAATCGCTGCAACGATATTCGTATTTAGTAAATCACGTTCTTCAAACGTTTTGTCTAACTCCATTTTACCCAGCTCACTGCGCATGGTTGTTTGCGCAAGTTGCGTTACCGCAAAAATATGGTCATCTACACCATAAGTGGCCTTATAAGGATCAAGGACGCGGAAATACAACACGCCATCGACGATAAGTGAAATATTGTCTTTTGTAATCGCAGACTGTGAAGGGACATCTATTGCTTGCTCTTTAAGGCTTCTGTCTGCAGCGATTCGATCGATAAATGGCACTATAAAATTCAGACCAGCCTCTTTTGTAGACTGGAATTTACCAAACCGTTCAACTATCCACGCTCGGTTCTGTGGTACAAATTTGATACTGCTTTTCAAAACAATAATGACAAACAGCAATACAAAGAAATTAATGGTAAATACAAACTGTAAAAGTTGACTGACTGGGTCCATGTGTATTCCTCGCTTAAACACTAATTCAGTTCCTAAAATCAGCCTACCATGACTAATTCAATTAGCCTATAGATTCGTATAACTATGTAATTGCACCTAGACGTTACTTTTTTGTAAATATTTTGTTTTTTATGTTTGACTTATGAAATGGATCAGCTAATTTTAAGACTCGAAAGGAAACCTCGAGTTATCAATTCAACTCTTTTTGCAATACAGACACGTTTTAACCCAGTGAGTCTCAATGGGGCTTTTGCCCCTTTTTTCTATTTTCTAGTTAGGGTTTTCGTAGCCTTTGGAGAGCAACAAAGGTTGCGACGCCTTTTTTAGACGTTTGTTCATTTCCTATTTCTAGTGGAAAGCTTTGCTAAAAAACTGACTCTCTCCATGTAATTCATTCGCTGTAATGAAGCCTTTTACTTTTACCTTGAACCGAACATAAAAAAGCCACACAGGAGTGTGGCTTTGCATTGCTTTTGGGTGTATTAGCAATGAATTCTTATGCGGCTTGGTTGCCGTCTTCTTGGCCCAAGCGAATTAAGTAGTCGAATGCACCGAGTGTTGCGGTTGCGCCGCTGCCCATCGCGATGATGATTTGCTTAAACGGTGTCGTTGTCGCATCGCCTGCTGCATACACACCAGGAATAGACGTCGCGCCTTTTGCATCAATCACAATTTCACCAAAGCGCGTCAGCTCAATACCGCTGTCTTTTAACCAATCGGTGTTAGGAACTAATCCGATCTGGACGAAGATACCTGCAAGTTCCACCGTTTTTAACGCTTCGGTCGTTCTGTCTTTGTACACAAGGCCGGTCACTTTGTTACCGTCACCCAGTACTTCTGTCGTTTGTGCACTTTTAATAATCGTAATGTTTGGCAAACTCTTCGCTTTACGAATAAGCACTTCGTCTGCTCTGAGCGTGTCGGCAAATTCCAATACCGTAACGTGCGATACGATATTTGCAAGATCAATGGCCGCTTCTATTCCAGAGTTACCCCCACCGATCACCGCCACAGGTTTACCTTTAAAGAGCGGGCCGTCACAGTGTGGGCAAAACGCGACGCCTTTGCCTTTATATTCTTGCTCGCCGGGTACATTCATGGTTCTCCAACGTGCGCCCGTTGCAAGCACGACTGATTTGGCTTTTAAGACCGCGCCATTTTCAAGCCCGATCTCCACGTGTTCACCACGTTTAAGCGAGGTTGCACGTTGACTTTTCATAATATCGACGTCGTAGTCTTTTACGTGTTCTTCAAGCTGCGCGACTAATTTTGGGCCTTCTGTGACTTTAACCGAAATAAAGTTTTCAATCCCTACGGTGTCTGCAACCTGACCGCCGAAGCGCTCTGCAACGACACCAGTATTTAACCCTTTACGCGCTGCATAGATCGACGCTGCAGAGCCTGCTGGACCGCCGCCGATAACCAACACATCAAATACGGACTTGTCATTGAGTGCTTTGGCTTGTTTTGCACCCGCGTTTTTATCAACTTTGTTTAAAATTTCCGTTAAACCAATGCCACCTTGCGAAAACGCTTCGCCATTCAGATAAACCGTTGGCACCGCCATGATGCTTTTCGCACTGACTTCGTCTTGGAATAACGCGCCATCAATCATGGTTGCTTTCACATTTGGATTAAGCGCCGCCATCAAATTAATCGCTTGTACGACTTGCGGACAAGTTTGGCAGCTTAACGAGATATACATCTCAAAATTCAATTCAGACTCTAAGCTTGCGATTGACGCTTTGTCTTCGTCACTTACTTTTGGTTGATGTCCGCCGCTGTGTAGTAACGCGAGCACCAAACTAGTAAATTCATGGCCCATAGGGATACCCGCAAACGTAATTTCAGTCTTGCGAGCTGGGCTTGTTACCGTCATAGACGGAATACGTTTGTTTTGCGCTGCTTCTTTCACTGTAATCAGCGAACTGAGTGACGCTAAGTCATTGGCTAATTGCTTTAACTCTTGTGATTTTTTGCCTTCATCGACAGCAATGACCAATTCAATTGGGTCAGATAGCGAGTTAAAGTGGCTTTTTAATTGATTTTTAATGTTGTTATCTAACATAGATTTAGTCTCAACTGCTGTGAATGGTGTGGTGCTCGTTGAGCACCACCTTTGATTACTTAACGTTTTGTTTTAACGCTTAGATTTTGCCAACTAGGTCTAGTGATGGTGCCAATGTTTCATCACCTGGTTGCCAAGAAGCTGGACAAACTTCACCGTCATGGTTTGCAACATATTGAGCAGCTTGTACTTTACGTACTAATTCTTTCGCGTCGCGACCGATGCCTAGGTCATGCGTTTCAACAACTTTGATTTCGCCTTCAGGATTAATCACGAACGTACCACGTAGTGCTAAACCTTCTTCTTCAATCATCACGCCAAAGTTACGAGTGATACGGCCTGTTGGGTCACCAATCATTGGGAATTGGATCTTCTTAATTGTGTCTGACGCATCGTGCCATGCTTTGTGTGTGAAGTGTGTGTCTGTTGAAACAGAGAATACTTCAACACCCATGCCCTGAAGCTGCTCGTAGTGATCTGCAAGGTCACCTAGTTCCGTAGGACATACAAACGTGAAGTCCGCTGGGTAGAAGAATACGATTGACCATTTGCCTAGTAGATTTTGTTCGCTCACAGGCACGAATTCGCCGTTGTGGTAAGCCGTTGCATTGAAAGGTTTGATAGTCGTGTTGATTAATGAAGTCATGGTTTTCCTCACTTGTAATTAATTTAACTGATTAAGTGTGCGAGCAGTTTTTACTTTCGTTTTCGCTGTTCGCTTTCGATGTGATAAAGATACGTTGAATCTATAAAGAGATAAAATTGATTGTTTAGATTATTCCAATCGATTTTTTAGAAGATGAATTAGATAATCAAGTCGTTTGCCTATTGACGATAAATCAATGAAAATTAACGAGGGTTAATCGGAGCTATCTATGGAACGTTATTTCAATCAAATTCAAATGGGTTATCTAGGACTTCTTCCTTTTTTATTTTTTGTCACATGGCAATTATTTACAGGTGCCGATGCCACGGCTATCAACATGTTTTCATATTACAGTATGGGGATTCTGGCATTCATGGCTGGCTCAATTTGGCGGCCAGGTGCACAAAGTAAAGTATCCGCTTGGTTAACCGTTGCTGTCACCATTCCATTCCCACTGCTCGCCTTAGCGAGTCCTTTAATGGTGTTAATTTATTTAAGTGCCGCGTTCTGGGTCGTACTACTCGTTGAAAAGTCTTCACCTCTTTGGCCTGACTATTATCCCGACTATCGAAAAATGCGTGTTGTTTTAACGTCTGTTGTGTTTGTCAGTCACCTTTTTCAGATAGCAATGTTTTTATCTTTGACTACGCTTAAGTAAATTAATTTTGATTTCTTGCCAATGCGCCATCCTGTTTTAATCGCATTCATTTGGATTATCGGATTTTCCTTTTCTATCACAGTATGGACGTCAGCCCATTCTTTTTACGAATCTATCGAGGAAATGCTGTGGTTTTGCTTGGCCTTAACCTTGTTAGCACAGTACTACCCCAATAGGACTTCTCCTCTTTTTCTTTCTGGTTGGGCGCTTTTTTGCTTTGGAATGACATTAGACATCGCCGATGAGTTTTTTGAAGATTCCTTCGCGATATTCAACATTATCGACACCTCCATTAAGAATGCCGGTTTTATTATGATTGGTGTGGCGATGCTGCACATGCTTCGCCACAAGCACAATCTAATTAAACAAATCAATCAAGAAATGGCTGAGAAAGAACTTCTACAGAAGAAGCTGCAATTTGAAGCCTATCATGATCCACTTACTGCACTCGGCAATCGTCGAGCTTGCTTTGAGTTGTTTGAAACCCAGCAAGAAACACACAGTCATCTTTATTACTTTGACCTTGATAACTTTAAAACAGCCAATGACAAACATGGGCATTTAGTAGGTGACAACATTCTGAAGCTGTTTGCTCATGCAATTAGCAAGGAGTTTGGTGCTGATAACTGTTTCCGATTAGGGGGAGATGAGTTTGTCGCGTTCGGAGCCTCCATACCAATTACCGAACAATGGCGCGAGCAACTACTAAACGAGTCTCAAGCCTTTTTCTGTGGGGGCAAGTATTGGGTATGTCGAACTGCGCGAAAACGTATCTGCTGATACCTTGCTAAATCTTGCAGACCTGCAAATGTACAAAGACAAATCGCATAAAATATTTCGTTCCTCAAGACGGCATTAGCTGGCTTAAGTGGCATACCACTGATACTCTATAGTTATTATTCCAACAGAGGAAAGCCTGTGTTTAGTCAATTATTTAGTAACAAAGCGCTCGAGCAAGAAGTCACAAAATTAAGACAAAGCTTAGCACAAGCAGAAAACAAACTTTCTAAACTAGAGTCGGAAAACGAAGAACTAAAACAAGAACTCATTCATCAACAAACGCTATTGAACGACAATACGGACAATCAGCTACTCCAATCTGCCTTAAACGGCCTGTCTCAAATCCACGGTATTCGTGAATCTGTTTTACGCAGTTTTGAAGAAATTAATACTGAAAGCCAAGCGATTAACTACGTCAATCAATCTTTCCTCAAATCTGAAAACTCACTGAAAGACATTTTGGGTGGGATGGATACGTTGTCGACAAACATGGGCGGTATGACCACCAATATATCCGGTCTTTCGCAAATGGCTGACAACATCAATACGTTCGTAACCACCATTTCTAAAATTTCAGATCAAACCAATTTGTTGGCTTTAAACGCAGCAATTGAAGCCGCACGTGCTGGAGAAGCCGGCCGAGGATTTAGCGTCGTTGCCGATGAAGTTCGTGCGCTTGCAAACAATACCAACGAATCTGCGAACGAAGTATCCGACCTTGTAAAAAAAATCATCAGTACAACGCAACATACGGTTGAGGCCGTGTCCGTAATCCAAGGGTCAAACCAGCAACTTTCATCAAGCATTGCCCATCTCAATGATGAATATCATGTGATTGTCGATCGTTGTAAAAGCATGAAAGGTACTATCCAGAAAGCGTCTGGACTAACGTTTATTCAAACCGTCAAACTCGACCATGTAGTGTGGAAGGGTGAAGTGTATAGCCAATTGCTCGGTAAAAGCCGAACAAAACCAGAAGAGTTTAGCGACCATACAATGTGTCGATTAGGTCAGTGGATGAAAACCGAAGGCTCTAAAATCTATTCTGAT
This sequence comes from Pseudoalteromonas xiamenensis, assembly GCF_017638925.1. Lineage (NCBI taxonomy): Bacteria > Pseudomonadati > Pseudomonadota > Gammaproteobacteria > Alteromonadales > Pseudoalteromonadaceae > Pseudoalteromonas > Pseudoalteromonas xiamenensis. Next base: position 383,156 of record NZ_CP072135.1, on the reverse strand, counting down.
TTGTCTGCGTTCAAGCGACTTGACGCGCCTCACAAAGAAGTTCACAGAGCAGGTGTAGAAGCGATGAAACTGTTCCGTGTTGGCAATAAACAAAGTGCAGTAAAAGAACTTAACAAGATGGAACAAGCAAGTGCCGATGTCATGCACTTATTAGACGAACTGGCCCACGCTGGTCGTTAAACGGATACATCTGATACAATAGCGCCAAGAATACTTGTTAGTTTGAAACATGCATATTAATCCTACTTGGCGCGTCCTCACTGTCGGTGACGGCGATCTAACCTTCTCCCGCGCGTTAAAAATGAAGTATCCAGAATTATCACTGGTGGCATCCGTTTATGACAGTGAAGAAACGCTGAGAAACAAATACGAACAACATGCCATAGATGATTTATACGATGCTAAAGTTCCTGTCTACTTCGAATTCGATGTAACAGACACAACATGTTGGGCGAAGCTCGCTCGAACGTTTGACGTCGTGATTTTTCAATTCCCGTTAATCCCCTCTTTCACGTCCAAAGAAGCGTTCGAAAGTACGCCATATTCTGTGAATACGCTTAATCGGATTTTATTACGAAAGTTTATTCATCATTCTCAACAATGCGCACTGGATCCAAACGGTCCAATGCTAAGCTACATCACTTCAAAAGATGTTAAACCTTATCGAGAGTGGAATTTAGAAGGTTCACTAGTTAGCAATCTCAACTACCATTACTTAGGGTGCAGTCCTTTTAATATCGAACTTTTCCCAGACTATAAAATTCGCAACGTAGACCGAGATAAACACGTCAAAGATACCTCAGGTATCACTTATGTCTGGTCTACAAAAACTGAATTAAATGAAAACCACTCGCTTCAAGTGCCTGAATATCTGGGTGAGCAATACTGCACAATGTGCAGGGTGGGTGAGTTCTTAAATGAACAAGACAAATCTGCGCATAAGCGTTCGAGACTTCACAAAGCAATGGCCCGAAATGAAACAGCATGGGAAGCTTATTTAGCGGTTGAAAATTTGCAAGATTGAGTGCTTTTTTAAACTAAAGTTAACAGTTAAATACTAATTTGTATGCATAAAATAAAGTATACAATTATTGATTGTTCTGCGCTTTCAAGCACATTAGACTAGCCGCTCTTTTGTGCTTTATGGGATTATCATGGTCTTTAATCGCGATTTTGTTTTTGCTTTTATTTGCTTGCTGTGCGCCATGATTACGATTCAATCCGGCGCATCTATTGCCAAGCAACTATTTCCTTTAGTTGGTCCTGAAGGTACGACAGCGTACCGACTCGGTTTCTCGGCATTGATTTTATGTTTAGTTTTTCGACCTTGGCGTCAATTGCCAGCGCAATGGGGTTCCGTTATCGTCTATGGCTTATGCTTAGGTGGTATGAACATCATGTTCTACTTTGCGCTTGAGCGCATTCCCCTAGGCATCGGGGTCGCGCTCGAATTCACAGGTCCTTTGGCCGTCGCGTTATTTTCTTCTAAGCGGAAACGAGACTACCTTTGGGTCGTTTTCGCAATTGTCGGAATATTGCTACTGTTGCCAGATATGTCAAATGTAAATGGCCTCGACCCAATCGGCGTGCTTTTGGCGCTTGGTGCGGGAGCGTGTTGGGCTGGGTACATTTTGTTTGGCAAGAAATCAGGAAATCAAGGCTCTGGAGGGATTACCGTGGCGCTTGGTATGAGCATTGCCGCTATTTGCCTCGTTCCCGTCGGCGTAGTATCGCAAGGCAGTGCGTTATTAAATTGGGATCTTATCCCGCTTGGTATCATGATTGGTGTTCTATCAAGCGCTCTGCCTTACAGTTTAGAAATGGTTGCGCTTCGCAATATGCCTGCTCAAGGCTTTAGTATCATGATGAGCCTTGAACCTGCTATTGCCGCCATTGCCGGCTTACTTATTCTTGGCGAGATACTCTCATTTTGGCAGTGGCTTGCTATTTTAATGGTTATCATCGCTTCACTGGGTAGCTCTATTACTGCGAAGCAACCAAGTTAATCAAAGCAGTTACGTTCAAATCCGTTAGCTTCTAAGTAAAAAATGCACGAAGAGCAACACGTTTATTCCCTTATAAAAAATGACGCGTTGCTCTTTGTCGTGAAATCAACGGGTCATATATAGAAGGTAATTGCCCGCACCTGAGTAAGAATAAACAATAACTCGATAGTAACCACTTGCTGCAGTGTAATTTATGGACTCACTGGAAGTTGGAGACTCTGACACTGCAACTTGCTGCCAAGCACTGTTTACCCATTTTTCAATTTTTAGGTCGAAATCCGCACCTGTTGGCCCTTCTAAGTTCAACGAAATGCTACCACCAGCATACTGAAACCAATTACCATTTGGTTCAATTGCCTGACCTTTGTTGTCAAGGTAACCTCGATATTCCTCAATAGGCAAAGCGCCAACTAAGTCAACATTGAACGTCATTGTTGGTTTTGGATCTGAGATTTTATCAATCAACATGCCCGAATTTTTCCCACTCCACCATTTTGCGTTCGTCCCTTTGCTCGATAACGCATTCGGTAACGTATCAGAAAACTCACCGGCCACATCAAATAAATCCGTGCTATCACCACGATTGCGATTGTTTTCAGGATCACGATTGCCATCGGCATGCTCCATTTGAATGTATGGGTGCCACTCATCGGAATTCGAACCTGTTGGGTCGACATGCCAAATAGCGAGACCTTGATCAAGTTGTTCAGAGTTTTGGCCACTTTTGTGGATAGCTTCTATATAAAATGCTTCGTTCGCGTTGTTTTCATTGGTCCATTTGTAAGACGTGTTTGTTCCAGATGTATGGCTAACTTGGCCTAAAGGCGCATTACGGTTAATACTCGGGTTAAGCTCCGTCACTGTGTCCCAACCAGCTTTATCTCGCAATGGGGCAACAGGCGGGGTTGGTTTGAAGCGATTGGTCGCGCCGATTGCACCAAATCCCATAACACCGAAACTTGCAACAGAACCTTCTGAAGATCCGTCATAGTCGTATAGATCCGGCCAGTTGGTAATCAAGTGCCCGGATTCATGAACAAACGTACCGATGGCAAGACTATTTCCCATATCGGTAATTTGATATCGATCGGTGCATACTCCATCAGCACAGAATCTTGGACTCAACTGCGCCATGTGTGGCCACAAACCTTTAGACCAACTACTGTCTGATGCACCAGCATAAAACACGTTTAAACCTCGGATACGCTTGCTGCTATCGACCGTTAACGTCGAAAAATCAAACCCTTGTGTGTTTTCAAGCCAAGCTAATGCTTCCGATATTAGTTCCTGAGAACGCACCGTCGAGCTCAAACTGCTGTCTGCATAGTAGGCTTTATTTTTCTTCGCGGTGTAGTATGCAGTAACCGTGTTGGTGTAATCGAGTTTTCCACCTGAGACTTCACGAAAATAGCCACGAACAGACTGCGCATTCCCGAATTCGGCGTAATTCAGATCATTTAAGAAAGACTCTACTTGGGATTTGCTAATGGTCCCACGTAAATCTGGGAAATCGATAATGATCGTCAACCCCTTTACATTACCGTCTATTGCAAGTGGTGCACTACGCTCGCTTGAAGTGCCCAAAAACTCCGTTCTCGCTTTACTCAACTGCTCGATAACCGCTTCCCGCGACAGAGATTTTCTCTCACCAAATGTTGCTTCTAAACGCTTATTCTGTAATGTTTTGCTAGCAACCAATACTCCACTAGATATGTACGTTTCACCGTTCTCTGAAAGTTTCGCGTAAGTCATTCCTTTCAGCTTCTCATCATAGATTACCGGGAATCCAGAGGTCGTTGTTTGAGTTGCGACGTAGGTGTTGCCGTTGAGCACGATTTCCACTTTTTCACCATTTGGCTGAGTGAAAAAATAGGACTGATCTTTGTAGGGTATTGCTGCAAATGCGCTACTTGACGCTACGACTAAGACTGACAAAACTTTGCCTAAATGTTTACCTTTCATGTTGTATCTCCATTTATTGGGTACAACATAGATACCAACAGATTAACATTTAATCAACCTTGCATTTTCATTTTACCTATTCCTAAATGGACAACCTATATCTATCATTTGACTTAATATCGGTTGGTATATTCTGGTATTGCTTGCGTTTTATCTGAAAAATTCCAATATGAGGAAAATAAAGGGTGAACGCTTCTGTCGCACATTTTGTGAACAAATGTAATAAAAACAGAAAAGGCTAAGTACGTAAGAAAATAGGCAATGGTATTGCAAGCTAAACTTGTGTCTGCACTTAAAACAAACTTGTTAACCACATTAAGTTATAAGCTCGCACGCGTGTTTACAACTTTACGTCCAAATTCTTTTTAAGTACCGTACCAAACTGTTCACTCACATCATCAAACGCAAGTTCACTTAAGACGTCCATTGATTCATTTCGAAATGAAATTCCTTTTCCTTTAAAAATATTTTGCTTGAAGATTTCATCTTTTTTTACATTGACCATTCGGATAGACACAATCACATCTGCCCTGCGACGGCGAAATGATGGTTTGCTTGCTTCTGTGATATCAATAACCACCGTGGCTTTAGTTAACTTGTCCGTTGTCATTAATCCCATATCACTCAATTGGCTTAATGTTAGATGAGCAAGGTAATCGAGTTGAGGCTCGTTGTTTTTTACAAAAAAAGTTTGTGCCTTCAATCGTTGATTTTGTAGTTCACGTTCTGCTTGCAGCGCATTTTTAATATCCGCATCAGAAACTACAATAGCCGAGTAAACTAGGCATCGTTCGCTATCAATCCAATTATCGTAGACAGTTGCACCCTTAATAATTGCTTTACTCTCAAAACGTGCCTTATTTTTTGTTCGACTAAGCGCTACATTATTTTCTTTGAGTTGATCGAGTTCGGTTTTTGATTGAACCGTTGTCTCAAGCAACACGACAAGCGATTCTGTTGCTGACTGCTTCGCTTTTTTTAGATCTATCTGCTTCAAACCAGTGCACCGCGCAATTCCAAATGTTTTAAATTGGCCGTTGCCTGTTTGCTCAGTGTCAACCCAGCCTGGCTTTGCTTGTTGCTCAAAATAATTTATACAACCGCATGCAGCTTTCACATTCGTGGAATAAAGTAGGGATCCTAAGATCCCTACTAAGATGAAGCCAAACTTCATTACAGACGTCCTGATTCTTTAAGCTCTGCTAACGCCACGTCAAATTGGTTACGCTCATCAACTCGACGAATTGCGGTACGCGTTTCTTCTAGATCCTTTGGATCGATATCAAGCATCATCGCTTTTTTATAGAATGCTTTTGCAACGTCAAGTTCCCCACTTCGCTCTGCGCATAAGCCGTTGTTATATAGAAGCGCCAATGAATCACTGTACATAGATTGTGCATCAGAAAACATCTGACATGCTTCGTCGTACCACTTAGCTTCCGCAAATTCGATGCCTTTATTCAACTTAGCTTTCGCTTCTTTTGGCATTTTAGAACTATCACTTTCCATCAAGTCTGGTGAAACCACAACTTGATGTGGTGCAATGTCTTTGCGCAATTCAGCAAACGCGACCTGAACAGCAGACTGTCTCAATTCTTCTTTTGTTTTATGCGGCTCATTATCGTCTTTGCAACGGCTTGACTCTGCATTGCCACTGTAGCTTTTATTGAACACAATACGTCCTGACTCAACGGAGACCACTTTTGGCGTTAAACGCGCATGTACTTGTTTAGTTGAACAGCTAACACTGTACTCATGTTGGCTTTTACATTTCTTGTCGGAACATTTAGTACGTGTTTCAGAGTAATGTTGCGTTTCATCTGAAAGCGTATAACTTGCCGTTACAATCGCGTCAGCACCAAGCAATTTTCCTAACTTAGCACTCGTCTTTGCATCGGCTAAATCGCTGGTTGAGAAACGTTGCTCTTTGATTACACGGTCTATCGTAGAGCGGTCAATCATGACGAAATAGTTCTGCCCTTCAACTACCGTATTCGTGTATAGCGACTCAACACGGTCGGACATTTCTCTTTCTACGCTCGAACCTAAGTTTCCAGAGACATCCGTTACAGCTAGTTTGCGGACATCATTCATTTGTTGCTGTCGCGCGGGTGACATGTACTCAATTGGCAAAGGTGGGCTTGTAAACGCACTTGAAACGACCTCACCTAAGTCTTGCAGTGTAGACATCACACTTTGAGTCACATTACAGCCAGATAGTGTGACCGCTGCAGCAGAGAGTAAAATTACTTTTTTCATTTAATTTCCTTTTTATAGTCTGTCATTCGATGCAAAGTAGTCTTTACTGGCGAGTACTTTTTGCAAATAACGTTGTGTTTCCGTTGGCGTACGTTTTTGCAAAGTCTCGAATACCTCTTGAGGCGCTAACCGATTGATTTGTTCTATAGCTTTTACTCGATTATTTACACCACCATTAAATGCTTTTGATACGTTGCCTATGCCTGTATTGTAAGCGGCTATGGTGCAATATAAGCGACTAGTTGGATTTTCTATGCCACTTAAAAAGCGTTGAGTGAGTAGGTTTAAGTAGGCTGCGCCGTAAAAAAAGATTCTGTTCGCTTTCATAGAGCGTTTGAGCATCCGGGAATCCATTCTTTTTAAGTGTAAACTTATTCACATCAGCACCCGCTGTAGCTGGAACTATCTGCATCAACCCAAACGCAGGAATACTGGATTTGGCGAGCGGATTAAAATGGCTCTCGGTTTCCGTGACCGCCAGTACCAAATTCACTTCAATTCCATGCTCTGAGGCATTTTTTTGAATATCAGCCCAAAATGGTGCGCTTCGCTCTAATCGCGAACGATTGCGGTTGATTTGATAAGTTTTCGTGTTCGTGGTCAGTAATTTTTCACGCTGCATCGAAAGTTGTTTTTTATCTTCGACAATGGATTCCTTCAACTGTTTTTGTTCATCGGAAAGAGGCTTTTGAGATGCTAAATTGGCAAGTTCTTCAAGTTGATTGTCGATCCGTTTGTTGGTACGTTCAATCACATTAGACTGATACTGAGAAGGTGCAATTTCTTGTGCCGTCGATGCCATTGTCTGTAACTGCACAATGCTTTCAATGCCAATTTTGCTTAATGTTGAGTCCTCCACCAAACTCTCAGTTTGTATTTTGGGGGCTTCTAGGGAGAACTCCAATTCGGCGAGTTGGCTCGGTGAACGATTAAGCGATTGAGTTAATAACGCTTTGATCTCTTGCTCGGTTAGCGCTTTAATTTCGTCATTGATAATACTAATTTCAATGGCGTCTTTCTCGAAATCAACAACCAGTTTTGCATTGCCATCTGCCGAATAATGAACAAACGTGTCCTTGCTTGAAACCTCTGGAACGCCCCATTTTTCAATAAGTTGCGCTTTAAATGCGTCATACTTTGCAAGATAGTCTGTTTTAAACTGAGCATATTGCGCTTTTTGCTTTAATTTGAATTCATCAAACGATGTCTTTGTAACAGACTCAGCGTTGACTGAAACACTCATTATTAAAGCAGCTAAAATCGGTGTACTAATAGTCCTTGTAACCATGCCAAAGTCCTAGTAATAAAACTGATATTCGTACTGAGTAAGGATGGAATCCACTAAAAGTGGCATCGCTTTTTCAGTGATTGCAACGTAGTTGGCGGTTTCATTTGAAACCAGTTTACTCAGCGTCGATGCAATTGAGTCTTCCGGCTCTGGTGAATTTGCTTGTGTGTAAGCGTCGACAAGCAGCGATTCGTCCAGTTTCGTCCTTTGATAATCCACAAAGCCATAGGCCATTTGATTAAACAAATAACGTTTTCCCAAATCTTCAAAAAGCACGAAATACTTAACGTTAAAATGGTCTATTGAAAACTCGTTTAGATTTTCCAATCTATCGACAAGACGCATTGGCGATTGAATCGGTTGTTTTTCCAGTAGACTGTAGGGATGAAAATCAGCTTTAAGCCCAGTAATGGAATATCCCACCACTCTTTTATCTTCGATAAGTAGCGCTAAAATGTATTTTTTATCGAGATAATAATTGATAGTTACTGCATCATCATATTTTGAAGGTTTGATGAGTTGTGGCGCACCGAAAATGGAGTAGATATAGTCTATATTGCTGCCCACATTAACCTTTGCGAGGGACTCGTATTCATACACATTGGTGAAATTAGACACAACAGCAACGTAAGCTTCTTGTATCATCGATTTAGTATCTGACCAATTTCCAATCGCCATTAACGACAAAGACAAAACGATAATTTTGTCTTTGAGTCTAGCGAACATACTCTTACTTTCACCGCGCTCAGACGTGCCCACAACCGAGTTCATAAAAACCTCAAAGTTTATTTTCAGATTTTATGAAATTTAAATACAGCAACGCTTCATTTTCTGGGTCTAGTTTTGTCGGGCCTTCTGCGATAAGCATCTCGAACAGATGCTTCGCTTTTTCCTCTGGAAGGGTGACGAGAACACATACGTTTTTATTGTCGCCCATTTGCGCATAATCGACTTTTTCGACGATGGTTCCTTGCAAGCTTTGATCGGTAAAATTCGCAATCGTTTGACTAAAGGTTTCCTTCACGAGATTTTCATTTCCCAATTGCGCTTTCTTTGAAAACGCTTCTTGCAAACTTGAAAGTCGCGTATCGATTTGTTTCGCAATTTCATCTCGTGCAAGCATTGCAGCTTGGCTCTTATCTAAACTAAAACTGTTTGAGGCCAGTACGCATGAAGAGGCTGCAAATCCTTTTTCGATGGTTGGATTAGTCACCCAACTTGGTATAGTCATCCCCATTTCCGAAGCGTTTGTTTTCTCCGTTGAACTACAAGCTGAGAGCAATAATGCGGAAGTGAAAATAGATAGAGTCATTAAACGTTTCATTTTAATCCTTTAAACACCGAGAGTTTATTTTTGCTATTACAAAATTAATAATTCGTGTATTGAGTCAACTTTAAAAGCAGAATGTAAACTCAAAAAATCATAAGTGATAAGGAAATAAACAGCTTTTTGCACCGCTATATTCGTACTGATGTTCATGACAACGAATATGAGTCAAATGTGCCTGCAAAATGAGTGTAAGAAAAGACGGTAGGCTAGACACAGCATTAGCCTTCACGAAACAAAAATAAACCACACGTCGGCAGTTTAGAATGCCAAAGTGATTCATCTCTGTTTGCGGAAAAGTTTCCGATTTCCTTTCTATTAATTATTTTGGTTACGGCAAAAGTTAACCAAAATTTATATCCTTATCTTGTACGATGTGCAGTTTAGAACAATATTTTTACTCAGATCAAGCGCAATTGATTACAATTTAATACAAATTTGATCTGGACCTTGGGTGTTTGTAAATATTAAGTTACTTTACGTTGCGCCTAAATTTATGTAATTGAAGTCTTTTTTAATTACTTGATTCCAAATTCACAATCCAACCGCTCAACTAATTCCATTCAATTAAGTGACACCGTGAGTTCGATTCGGAAATGCCATTTTTGCCTCAAAATGTTGTCGGTTCGCCTCATTTTGAGCAAAATTCGTTTTCATTACATATTGCGCAATTAGAATACTTACTCGACCACTTTTAGGGACAATTAATAAAACATGTTTAAACGTAACGCACATCTACTTCGCCGATTGTTTTTCCTGATGACAATAATCTGGATTCCTAGTGTATCAGCCAAACACGCACCGGTCGTACTCATCTCTTTAGATGGCTTTCGATGGGATTACATTGAAAAACACGGCGCAGAAAACCTAAAACGCATTGCAATGCAAGGTACTCGAGCACAATTCATGCGACCTGTTTATCCTACCAAAACATTTCCAAATCATTTGTCCATCGTCACCGGATTACTACCTTCCAATCACGGTGTTGTAGATAATCATTTCTGCGATAAAGCACGTGAGCAATGTTATGAAATGGGGGATGGACTTGAAGACAGTACATGGCTATCCGGCATTCCACTTTGGAATCTGGCCGAAATGCAGGGCGTGAAAGCGGCAACGTATTTTTGGCCTGAGTCAGATGCACGATTTAATGGACGTACAGCATCTTATTATTATCACTATTCTAAATACAGTGATTATCAAAATCGCATTAACCAAATGGTCCAGTGGCTCGAATTACCAGAATCGGAAAGACCTGAATTAATCGCGGGCTATTTTTCATTAGTAGACTCCAAAGGACACAAATTTGGGCCGAATGCGCAAGAAACGAAAGAGGCTGTGCAGCGCGTAGATGAGCTAATTGGCCAGTTCGATAGACGCCTTGCAGAACTGAAGTTAGACGTGAATCTCATTTTAGTATCTGACCACGGAATGTCTCAAGTAGACCCAGAAAAAGCAATTTTAGTAAAGGAACTTGGTGTATCGGAAAATGATTTCGCGATACTGAATGGCGCAACCAAAGTCCACTTTTACAAGAAACCGACCTCAACAGTCTCAATTGATGACATTAAAAAACAGCTGATGTCAGAAAGCGCTGGTCGTTATGACGTCTTGTCAAAAGAGACATTACTCGAACGAGGTATCAAAGACGATAGCCGCTTAGCGGACATTCTCATTGAAACCACTGCACCTAGAACATTCAAGTACAAGAGACCCTCAACCGAACACGGCATGCATGGTTATGCTTTCACCAAAGACATGGGCGCAATCTTTATCGCCAAAGGTCCTGCATTTAAGCGAGGATTTGAATTAACGGAGGTCAACAACCTTGATGTTTACCCAACGGTTGCCAAAATACTGGGTTTAAAGTTACTTGGCCCTATTGATTCTGATGGCGCAAGCATCAAAGCGTCACTTAATTAATTGCATATCTATAAAAGAAAAGGCCCTTTCGGGCCTTTCCTATTCTTGATTTTGTATCACCGGGATTTCCATGACGGCTTTGGTTGGTTGATCATTGTTAACGCCCTCCGGCATTAGATATTTATCAAGCCAACGTTCTTGTTCCCACAACACGTGCATAATACTTTCGCGAGCTTTATATCCGTGCCCTTCTTCGGGAAGCATAACTAATCGAGCGGTTTTACCTAACCCATTGAGGGCTGCATACATCCGCTCAGATTGCATTGGGAACGTACCTGAGTTTGGATCTTCCTTGCCGTGAATAAGCAACAGCGGTTCATCGATTTTATCCGCATTGAAGAATGGGGACATTTGCGAGTAAATCGTTTGGGCTTGCCAAAAGTCGCGTTCTTCACCTTGGAATCCAAAAGGTGTTAACGAGCGATTATATGCCCCACTTCGAGCTATGCCTGTTTTAAATAAATCACTGTGCGCCAGTAAATTAGCCACCATAAACGCACCATAAGAATGCCCCGCAATCGCAATACGATTCTTATCAGCAATACCACGCTCAACCAAGGTATCTACCGCCGCTTTTGCGCTTGAAACCAATTGCGGAATAAAACTGTCATTTGGCTGGCTATCACCTTCTCCAACGATGGGCATTTTCGGGTCATCAAACACCGCGATGCCTTTCGATAGATATGGCATTGGCCCCCAGAATCCAATGTAATTAAACTCATACGGCGATTCTCGCATCTGCGATGCAACGGCCTTATCTTTAAACTCTAGCGGATAGGCCCACATCAAAACTGGTAGTGGTCCCTTTTCTTTTGTATACCCAGCAGGAAGATACAACGTGCCGCTTAACTGTGTTCCATCTTCCCGCGTATATTTGATAACTTCTTTTGTCACCCCAATAAAATCAGGATATGGGTGGTCGTATCGTGTTAACTGCGTAATAGAACTATCGGCTAAGTTTCTCAGAAAGTAATTCGGTTGCTCCGTTGCTGATTCACGCAATGTGATAAATTGCATTCCTTCATCGTCCAACACCGAAACGACGCGCTCATAATACGGAGCTTCTGATTGCCACACTTTATTAACGTCGTTTGTTTTAATGTCATAACGAGCCAGATAAGGTTGTTTACCTTGCGCCGAAGCGCCATCTGCGACCAGATACATGTAGCGGCCACCAACCAATTTAACCACTTTTGAACCTAAATCGTTGTAAGTCATAACGAAAGAGCCAGGATCTTTATAACTGTCGTTATAGCTGCGCTCAGAAAACAGCACGCGATTTTCATCTGCGTTACGCGGTGAAATAACATGCGTTCTTACATGTCTATCTTGGAAACGCCATTCACTTAATAGCGCAACATTATCGTCTGCCCAATCTATGTGGCTGAATCGCCATTCCATTTTCGCAAATAACTCTGGCTCACGACGAAATGGCGCACTAATTGAGTACAAATAATCATGAAAAGGCACTTGTGCTTTCATGGAACCGCCATCCTGAGCCTCCGCCCAAATAACCGTCGCCCCTTTATCAGCTCGCCATTGAAATTCGCGACGTCCAGCCTGAACACTGTCAAAACCTTGCGGGATAGTTTCTGCTAATGGGACTCTAGCCAATTCATAGAGTGGGTGTCCGCGCATGCCCCAAATCTGCCAAACGGTAGGAAAACGTTTATAGGGAACCTGGTAGGAAAATGGCTCATCAATCATCGCGATTAACAGATTCGTGGCGTCTGGAGATACCGCATAATCGGAAATAATAAGCGCAGGACCAATACCTTGCACTCGGCCATCTAAAGTCAGTTTTACTAATTGTGTTTGCCCGTAAAACTTGAACAACGCCTCATCATGAGGGGTTTGTAACAAGTTTTGATAAGTACGGACGGGCGCTTTTTCGCCCTTAGACTCTTGGATAACTGGCTTCAGCTTTGCTTTTTCTGCTTCAGGAGGCGTTTTACTGTGATTTGACGCAACCGCAGCAACTATTGCGCTGCTGTCTTGAAGCCACTCATAGGGTTCGGTAATAAATGCATTAAGCGCAAGTTCGCTCAATTGCTGTAACTTACGCGTTTTTACGTCGTACAGCCAAAGTGTGCTGACTTTGTCACCTGCAACCACAAAGGCCAGATACTGAGAGTTGCTCGACCAACTCGGAAAGGCAATTTTACCTTCAGGTAATTGATTGAGCGGAATAATGCTCCCTGTCTGAACGTGCTTAAACTCTAATGTATCGTATAATCGAGTTGTCGTTTTAATGCGAGTGTCAGGATTGAAACGTATGCCCGCGAGTCCAACTTCGGGTTTGGCGAGGTCCTTCAAACTCAATACGCGACTGCGGTCCAATAACGCCATCCAAGCGCCGTCTGGTGACAATACATTGGTAGGGAGAAGCTTTGCATCGACCACCGAAGCAATGGCAGGAGAAGGCATTTGATATTCAGTATCCGTAGCCTGACTTGCCATTGGTGCAATTACGCAAAATGACACCAATAAACACATTAACCACTTTTTCAACATGACTTTAATCTCGATGTTTTGAAAAACTCAGCAAATAATACTAGAAGAGCAAAAAAATGCGACCTTTTCATACATTTAATATGACATCTTTACACCGTAGAAAAGCAAACCGCGACGCTCACCCCTATTTTACTTAGGTTCGTTTTAACATAGGCAGTCCGAATTGAGTCAATATTCTAAATTGAATTGGTTGATTCTTTTGTACGCTGACAAGATAGGATACACTTCGTTAATAATAAATGAATGCTCGCCAACTGATTGAGTTGGTTTGAAACAAAAATCATGAATAACAATAACAAACCTGAAAAAGTAACGATTTTTGATGTTGCCAAAGAAGCACAAGTTTCTAAATCTACGGTGTCTTTGGTCCTTACACAAAGTGATAAAGTCAGCGATAAAAGTCGAGAGAAAGTACTTCAAGCAATCGAGAAACTAGGTTACGTATACAATAGAGATGCCGCAGCACTTAGAAGTAAACGCTCTAACCTAGTCGCCATTGTCATCAATGACTTAACCAACCCCTACTCTGCACAGCTCGCCATCGGACTGGAAAAACACATCGGTGCGCTCGGTATGTTACCGATGCTGGTAAACACCAATGAGTCATTTGAACGCCAGAAGCAAGTCGTCAATACCTTGAAAGAATACAACGTTGCCGCGTTCGTTATGTGTCCAGCCCCAGGTACGGATAAAAATTGGGTTAATCAATTAATTCAAAGTGGATTTCCAGTTATTAACATCATGCGTGAAGTACAGTACAGTGATGCGCCTACTATTTTGCCTGATAACCAAAAAGGTACGATGCTTGCCACTGAACATCTACTTTCGCAAGGCATGAAAAACCTCGCCTTTGTAGGCGGTACAGAAGATATTTCCGACTACCATGAACGCTTAGCTGGCTTTAACACCGCCATGCGTTTACACAATGAACATACGCCTTCGGTCATTGTACCTTCTCAAACCAATCGACAAGGCGGCCGTGAAGCCTTCAAAGAATTATATGCTCAATCCGCAGACATCGAGGCGATAGTTTGTTTTAGTGATGTCATTGCCTACGGGGTCATAGAAGAAATTCGAAATGCGGGCTTAGAACCCGGAAAAGACATCAAAGTCGTTGGTTTCGATGACTTAGAAGACTCGCGAATGATGTCTCCCGCACTTTCCTCCGTCCATATTAATGCCAATGAAATTGGCAAACGAACGTGTTTAGTGCTCTCGGAATTACTCGATAAATCGACACCGCCTTTACGCACCTTAGTGGATGTAAAACTGATAGCACGCGCATCATCAGATCAGAAAGTGGCAGGATAAAAAACGAACATGAGAATCCTCGGGCCGTGAAGACAAACAGGAACAAACCATTCTTGTTAACGACTCATTTTCATTCGTCGTGTCAATGAGTTAAATCGTCAATTGACGCGTAAAAAAGGTGTATCATCGCAGTTAATACGTATAGAATTCGCATCAATTTGATGGTTAGCTAAAATATAACCAATTTATTTTTATTTATAAGCAAGGCAACATAGATTTGAATTCAGCAACATTTATTCAAAAGCGTAAATTCATCGTCCGCTTGGGCAAAATGCTCCACAAGTACGGCACGCCAGCATATCGATTGGAAGCACACCTCATGGAAGTGGCTACGCATTTGGGTCTGAAATCGTCATTCGTCATGTCACCAACGTCCGTTACCTTTGTAATTTGGACTGAAGGGCATGAAGAAGAATACACTCATGTTGCTCGAGTTGAGCCGGGCGACCATGATTTAGGATCATTGGCAGACACCGATGATGTCGTCAATCGCCTATTGTCTGGAGAACTGACGACAGAACAAGCTGAAAAATGCTTGGAAGAAATCAGTAAACAGAAACCACCTTACAGTCGATGGTTTAATGCGTTGGCATTTTTAATGTCCGGTGGCGCATTTGCAATGCTGATGGGGACTAGTTGGAATGACGTTATTTGGTCAGGACTGATTTCGCTTGTTGTGTTTATTTTTGTGCTGTGGTCAGGCCGTTCAAAACGTGTTCTGCACATGCTTGAACCATTGGTTGCTATTGTTTCTGGTTTGCTTGCGTGCGCGATTAGTGTTTACGTCGACCCGCAAATCAACATTCGCCTTGTGGTATTGTCGTCCATTATTGTGTTTATTCCCGGACTTGCTCTAGCGCTCGCATTTGCTGAACTTTCTGCTCGTCACCTGGTGTCTGGCACTGCGCGATTTATGGATGCGATTATGTTGCTCTTTAAATTGTACTTTGGCGCTTTTGTGGGTATTTCACTGGGGTTTGCTATTTTCGGTCAAACGGACTTTGTCCAGCCTGATCCATTACCCAAATGGACAGCTTGGCTTGCTGTTTTTGCGTTGTGTACCAGCCTTATCGTGGTATTTAGAACCAAGCTTCGCCATGCATCTTGGTCAATCGCAGCAGGGTTTATCGCCTATGCCGCAAGTATCGGTGCAGCGTTCTATTTTGATTATGCGCTTGGTACATTCATAGGCGCATTCGCCCTTGGCGTGTTCAGTAACTTTTTTAACCGCTTAGTCAATGCGCCTGCTTCTATTGTGGCTATGCAAGGACTTATCGTGTTAGTGCCAGGCTCAAAAACCTATATTGGCCTCAACTCGCTTATTGAAGGTCAAAGTTTTGTGCACTCGGACCACATTGGTCAACAAACTTTCCTCATTTTTATGTCGCTCGTTGCAGGGTTAATCTTCGCAAACGTTGCTCTTCCACCGAAAAAAAGTTTGTAAAAGTGGCCGTTTGGCCACTTTCTAAATCCAACGTCTCACTTTACGCGAATACTGCTCGAATTCTTCTCCAAACAATTTTCGCATCGCACGCTCTTCAGGACGAATTTGAAAGTGATTCATGTAAAACACAAAGACAATTACGAACAAAATATTTATCGGTGCAAACAGATAAATACCCCAAGCAATTAGTGTAAACAACATCCCTAAATACATAGGATTTCGCGTGAATTGAAAGATCCCTTGGGTTACCAGATGGGATGCTGTGTCAGGTTTAGTCGGGTTTACCGTCGTCTTTTCAAGCTTAAAGATTACCGCACCACTCACAGCAACGCCCACCCCCACTAAAAACACCAAACAGGCCACCGCAATGTGCCACGTTGTGTTGTGTAACACGGGTGTCATCTGTTTTGCGGCCCACATTAGCGCTCCCAAAACGAGTACGATAAAGACAGGTGGAATTTTTGTTTCTAAATTTTTCATGCGTTAACTCGTGTTTTTTTCCAATCCACTACTACAGTAAATAATACAGAAAGTTACATTTTTTAATAAGTTAAAACGTTTATCCCTAAGTTTGATACAGACTTTAAAACGTCTAACCGTACAATCCCTGTTTCAATAAAAATTGCATTGAATTAAACAAAAATTACGTTTCTTAAGACTTTCTTAAGTTTCGGCTTTTACAGTCTGTTTAACACCAGAATAGGAATAACACAAACGATGAATACAGGCGTAGAGAATTTAACCAATACTTCAACGAAATCCGCAGTTGAATACGCCCAAGCCCTATTTTCAAATCGCTATGTGATTCGGTTCATTGTAGCAATGTGGATAACACTTACATGCAATACTGTGTTTTATGAAAATTTAAATGAGAATGTGCTTGTATCTGCCGGCTTACTTTTGTTTGCATTAAATTGGCTAATCATCTCAATATTCAGTGTGGGACGTTTATTTAAACCTGGTTTAATTTTACTGATTTGTATTAGCGCGTCAGTTGAGTACTTCAGCACGCGATTTGGCATTATGATGGATTATGGGATGCTGCAAAACGTTCTTGAAACCGATGTAAAAGAAGCGGCAGACCTCATTAATTTCCGACTTTTCTTTCATTTTCTTGTTTACGCAGCCCTTCCTAGTGCCTTGGTGCTATTCGTTCCTACACCAAAGTCGACAATAAAGAGAAGAGTTTTGACTTACACAGGTAACTTTCTTTTGGTGTTAGGGCTACTCGGCACACTTGCTTTTATGCACTACCAAACGCTTTCTGGCTACTTCAGAATGAATAAAGAACAACGTTACTACGCAACTCCGCTCAACGCCATTTCCGCGATTAAATCTCACGTTAAAATGAAGCTAAAGCCGAAGGCGACTACGTTCACGCAAATTGCGTCAAGCGTTGCGTTTGTACCTTTTTCTGAAAAACCGACCGTTTTTGTACTCGTTCTAGGTGAAACCGTTCGTGCTGACCACTTTGGCCTCAACGGCTACGAACGTAATACCACGCCAAACTTATCTAAATTACCCGTATACAACTTCAAAGACGTCAGTTCGTGTGGCACAGCAACCGCACATTCTGTCCCATGTATGTTTTCATGGATGAACAAAGCGGATTACGACGAATTTACGGCAAAAAATTCAGAAAACGTAATAGACATCGTAAAACGCGCCGGATTTGATGTAATTTGGCGTGACAATAACAGCGGCTGTAAAGGTGTGTGTAGCCGCGTTAAGACCGAGAAACTTTACGAAGTCGTTACGTGTGAAGACGGCTGTCCTGACGAGCTATTGTTAGAAGGATTGCCGAAACTATTAGAGCAGAAGAAAAATACGCTTATCGTTTTACATCAACAAGGCAGCCACGGACCGGCCTATTTCCGTCGCAGCCAACAAAAGCACAAAACGTTTTTACCTGAATGTGAAGATGAAACGTTTGCAACCTGTTCTCAGCAAGAAATCATTAACGCTTATGACAATAGCTTAGTCGAAACCGACGCGATGTTAAGCAGTGTAATCGAGCTTTTAGACAAGCAGAAAGACGTAAATACGGGCTTGCTGTATGTCTCTGACCATGGCGAGTCGCTAGGTGAAAATGGTGTTTACCTACATGGTTTACCTTATGCATTTGCACCGAGTTCTCAAACTCATATACCAATGCTTTTTTGGTTATCTGATAATTATCAAAAAGATGTGAAGTTAGACAGAACGTGCTTAAATGAAATTACAGCAAAGCCAACTAGTCATGATGCACTCTTTGGCAGCTTGCTAGGATTACTTTCAATTGACATAAAAACGGAAAAGCAGACAACGGATTTGGTTACTGGTTGCAGGGGGTAATATGAAATATAACAAAGTCGCAATGGCTATGCTTGTCCTCCCAATTGGCCAAGCTTACAGCGCGGATTTGCTCAAACTTGACACGCTTTGCACTGCAAAGCGTGTCGACGAGTCAAAAATGACACGCAATACCGAGCAAGGGAATACCGAAAAAAACATCGTTATCAAAAACATCACTATAACTGCCAACCCTATTTTTGACCCGAATAACCCTGAAACAACCTCTCTCCACGAATTTGCAAATTGGTTACACATAGAAACGCGCGACGACATTATTCGTTCCCAACTCCCCTTCAAAGAGGGCGATACTGTCAGCGAAGCTGACATTTTAGAAGCTGAACGCATCCTTCGAAGTAAAAAATACATTCGAGAGTCAAAAATCAATTACGACCCACTTTGTGATGAAAAGAAATCTCAAGATTTAGCTGTCGAAACTTGGGACACCTGGAGCCTTTTACCCAGCATTAACTTTGGTCGCAGCAGCGGAAACAATCGCTACAGCTTTGGCTTTAAAGAAGAAAACTTTTTGGGTTATGGTATTCGCGCATCAGTTAAGTACAAGTCTGACCATGAACGCACAGGCTACCACACCGTTGTGCAAATGCCGGCACCGTGGCAGCCACATGCACTGATGACCATGCAAGCAGATGACTACGATGATGGTAAGATTTACATGGCTGATTATTTTCAACCATTTTACCAGCGCTCAAGCCCGTCGCTTTACCGTGTATACATGCAATCTCAGGAGCAAACAACGTCAATTTACCATAATGGCGAAACTGAAAGTAAATTTCGTTACGATGGCACCGTCGGGCAACTCGCCTATGGCCAAAAATGGAAACAAACGGACGAATACACATTGCGTTGGATAGCCGGTTTAGATTTCCAAGATGTTCAATATACCGACCCGACACTGCTAGGCCGTACAGATCTAATAGACTACAAACTGCTTGCGCCTTGGATGGGCATTCAGTTCATTGAAGATCAATACGTCGTTTTACAGGACATTGATCTAATAAGTCATAGTGAAGACATTAACTTAGGTTGGGAATTTACCAGCAAACTGGGCTTTGATACAGAATCGAATGGCGCTGGCACAATTTTAGAACTCAG
Organism: Pseudoalteromonas xiamenensis; assembly: GCF_017638925.1. Lineage (NCBI taxonomy): Bacteria > Pseudomonadati > Pseudomonadota > Gammaproteobacteria > Alteromonadales > Pseudoalteromonadaceae > Pseudoalteromonas > Pseudoalteromonas xiamenensis. The sequence goes on along the minus strand of NZ_CP072135.1, from coordinate 363,675 downwards.
CGCTGATAAAGCATGGCTGATAGGCGAAAAGTGGCTTTATCGTTTCAACGCGTCCGCCAACGCAGAACTAGGTACTAGTCGCAAAGACCGTTTTTCAGGTTCGGTGTCTGGAAAAGTGAATTATCGATTTTCAGATATGTACGCTTTATATGGCGAGGCGTTAGTAAAGTGGCAGAACGACGAGTTTGCAGAAAAACCGCTGGCCGTAGGCGGTGAAGAAGGTATACGTGGCTTTCCTCAAAGCTACCAGCATGGTACACAATTAGCAAAATCGACCGTTGAGTTCCGTGTTTATCCAAACATTAATCTCTACCAGTTGGTTGACGTTGGTTTTGTTGGATTTTTAGATGTCGGTAAGGCATCGGGCACCATCGAACATGAAAACGTAACAAATAAAGTGTTGGGAAGTGCCGGCCTCGGCATTCGTCTTTATTCATCACGTTCCAGCAACGAAAATGTCGTGCATATTGATTTTACCAAACCACTTAGTTCCTTTCCCAACGTAGATAGTTGGGAACTAGGACTGTCGGTTGAAACGCGCTTCTAGCGCGTTTTTCTTTTCAACGTTTCTAAAGCAACCAGCATGTTGGTCGTGATCAGATGTTGTTTGCGCTCTCAGATTGACTGAATCGATTGGTTAAACCGTTGAATGGCATGTTGCTGAAGTCCAACTTTTGCCGTTGGACTTCGATTTGATTTTAAGGCAGTCGATACAATTTATTACTGTATAGGTAATTACCGAGTAATGCATGAGCGAGTGCAGTTTGATGTTCTTCATTCGTCACTTCATCAGGACGCAAGGACAGGTCATGCTTATCGAACACGAAACCAATTGCGGGTTTATTCGGTTGCAACACGGTGAGTTTATGGTCCGTCAAGTAACCAAAGTTATTACCGAATTGCATCATTGCCCGTGATTTCCCTGCACTTTCTTGGCTGGACATGTCTCGACCAATCATTGGCGAATCATTTGTAACCCCAATTAACGACAACATCGTTGCTGGCATATCCAGAGAACTGGTAATGCGAGCATCTTTTTTGGCTTCGATACCTGCACCAAGGATGACGCCAGGGATATGAAAGTTTTTAACAGGAATTGGTGTTAATGAATCGACCCGAGCGTCATGATCTGCAATAACCAGAAACACAGTGTCGTTCCAATAAGCGCTTTGCTTTGCTTTTTCAAAAAACTCACCAAGTGCTTTATCCGAATACTTGATAGCGTTATTTCGAGTATTTGGCAATTCATCATATGGCTCAATGATGCCTTGAGGATATTCATAAGGTGTGTGATTAGACGATGTGAAAACCAAGCTAAAGAACGGTTTACCTTGTTTGGACAGTTGCTCAAACTGACTATGCGCCTCTGCATAGAGATCTTGATCACACGCCCCCCATGAACCAACGAAAGTGGTTTTACTGAACTTAGGCAAATCAACAATATCGCTAAAACCATTGCCTAAGAAGAAAGATTTCATGTTGTCGAAATGGCTTTCGCCTCCATACACAAATTGGGTGTGGTAACCCTGTTGTTTTAACAACTGCGCAATCGTAAAGAAGCCATTCTGAGCTTTACTCAATTTCACAACCGCACGCGATGGAGTTGGCACAAAGCCTGTCGTTACCGCTTCAATGCCGCGCACGGAACGAGTACCCGTCGCGTAGAGTTGTTCGAATGTCCAACCTTCGTTCAACAATTTATCCAAATTTGGTGTCAAAGGAAGACCGCCTAATCCACCAACAAAACGTGCGCCTAGGCTTTCTTGCAATAAAATGACCAGATTGCGCTTTTTACCTTGGTACGTTGCATGTTGCATATTGCGAGTTGGAATATCACCTTCAATAAAACGGTTACTTCGCCCCGATGCCAACTTAACGGTTTGGAGCATGGTTTCAATATCCATACTGCCGTAGAATTTCTCCGCACTTTGCTCAGAAGCCATGTTTTTAAGCGCAAATGCCAAAGAATAGGTTGAGTTTAGCGTCAGCTCATTGAGCAGTACATCATCAGAATAGGCAACCATCGCAGGATTAAGTGGGCGATGCCCAAACGTTGAACGTGCACCAACGAAAAGCATAATACAACAAATGGTTGCAATACTTATGCGTCCCAAAATAGAAAGTGATGGGAAGGAAAAATCAATACGGTCAACCCATTTCCAAGCCATGAAAACCAATATTATAGTCGCAAGTAGCACGCTAAAAATGCTGAGTTTGTACCCTGTCCACAGCATCCCAAACACTTCTTTTGGATACATGAGGTATTCCACAAATAAGCGATTGGGTCGAAGGTCGTATTCTGAAATAAACGTAGGTGTGACAAATTCCATATATGAAAACAATAGGATAATGCCAACAAACAATACTTTTAGAAAAATCGTCCAACTTATTCTTATTGCCCCCTCTTTTGGCAAGCAAAAATGAACAAGCACGGGAAGAATAATCAAGTGAGCAAGTGAAGAGAGATCGACTCTCATCCCTTGCAAAACAATATGTAACCAATCTGATGAATGAACAAGTCGATCATGTTGCCACACAGACAAACCTGTTCTGGCAATTGTTAATATTGCCATTACGACAAATATCAAAAATAAAAACGGTGCAATTGCACGTACTACATTATTTTTCATTGTTAGAAAACTACTACACTACGAATTGACTTAGGACAACGCTCCACACAACAAACGTCATTAACAAGCTTATAAATACGGCCGCTGAAGCGATGTCTTTAGCACGACCCGAAAGTTCGTGATGTTCCGTACCAACTCTATCAACAACCGCTTCGACAGCAGAATTGAGTAATTCAGTTAACAAAACAACGAAAAGACAAAGAAGCATTAATGCGCGTTCAGCAATATTAACATTAATCACACATGCGACACTAGCTAAGACAACAAAAAGGAACACTTCTTGACGAAACGCAGCTTCAAAACGCCAAGCGGCTAGAAATCCCTTAAAGGAATAACCGGTCGCTTTGAAAACACGATGCAAACCTGTATGGCCTGGTTTCATAAATTGGAATTCACTCTGCTCTGAAAGAAAGGACTCGTCACTATAAATCTCGAATCTTAAGTCAACCTTAAGAAATGCTGTGTTTTAGACAAGAATGCTTTCTTACCCTAATTTGTACCGACGCCTTCATTCTATTTAAGAGAATGTATATCGAGCTTTTTACTAATTTATTTGAGTTCTATTCGAACATAATATTTAGCTATTCACTGATTGAGGACAACACATCATGAAATACATTCGAAGATCGCAAGACCGTGGCACGGTAAATTTAGGCTGGCTTTCGAGTAAGCACAGTTTTTCGTTCGGACATTATTACGATTCGAACCACATGGGTGTCGAAGTACTTCGTGTCATTAACGACGACTATGTCGCGGCTGGTGAGGGTTTTGAACCTCATGGGCATAGAGACATGGAAATTGTTTCCTACGTACTCGAAGGTGGTTTGGCACATAAAGACAGTCAAGGAAATGAACAAGTCATTCGTGCAGGAGAAGTACAACGGATGAGTGCAGGAACGGGTATTACGCATTCTGAATACAATGTATCAGATGCAGATCCAACGCGTTTTTTGCAAATTTGGATCCGCCCAAAAGAAAATGGCGTTGTGCCTAGTTACCAACAAAAAGCCATTAAACAAAGTGGCGCATTAACGCTTTTGGTATCGCCATTGGGTGAGGAAAATAGCTTAACAATTAATCAAGATGCGGATATTTATCGTCTGATGCTCGATATAAACCAATCAACTCCATTGGCTATCAAACGACACTCGGGATACATCCATATCATTTCGGGCACTTTAGCGCTAGACGATACGGTTTTATCTGCAGGTGATGGTATGGCACTTCTTGGCGAAGCATTCCCACACTTAGAAGCTAAGTCGATGCATGGTTCGGTTGAAGCATTGTGGTTTGATTTACCCAAACTTTAACAACACAAACTGATGAAAAGAAAAAACGCCACTGTTGTGGCGTTTCTCATTTAAGACAGCTTGATTTTATAGGTAGGAACTTCGTTCACCTTTTTACCAATCGTTTTTAAGACGCGAGTCCACACAAACAGCAGTGCGACCATCGCGACTAACCAACTTACAGCAAACGTTGGGTTTATTGAAATCTGTCCGATTTGATACACCGACGTTGCAAGGATATAGGCAATTGATGTCGTCCAAGCGACGACCAACCACATCCATTTTCCACCTGACTCACGTTTAACCGCACCAAGTACTGCAACACAAGGCGTATATAAAAGGATGAGAACAAGATAACTAAATGCGCCAAGTTGCCCATGGAACTGAGAAGCCATGGCGGTCAACAATTGACTGTTCGGCTGCGCCTTCTTGATTTGCCGCATTTAAGCCAAGTGGGTCGCCCAGTTTATAAACCAAATCCGAAGCATTAGTTAACAACGAGTCGGTCGCTTCTGCAATTTTTGCCGACAGAGACCATTCACCTTCATCAGCAGCTTGCCCCACATATAGCGCATCGAGTGTTCCGACAATCGCTTCTTTTGCGAATAGCCCCGTTACTACACCTACGGTTGCTGGCCAATTCTCATCATCGATGCCAAGCGGGGAAAGCACAGGCGTTACCACTTGAGCCGCTTTTGCAAGTACAGAGGCATCTGAATTTTCATGTCCAAATGTGCCATCCGTGCCCACTGAGTTCAATACACTAAGCAAAGTCACAACAAGCACGATTGTTTTACCTGCACGTACAATGAAACCCTTTAAGCGATACCATGTTGTTAAAAATAAATTGCGCCAAACAGGCATATGGTACGCTGGCATTTCGGTGAAACTAGGTGTTCTCTCTGCACTAAACACAAGTTTTCTGAAGATGAAACCGGACGCTACTGCAACTAAAATACCAAACAAATACAAAGCGAAAACGATGTTCGCACCATTTGTCGGGAAGAACGCGGCAGCAAATAAAGCATACACGGTGAGTCGCGCACCACAAGACATAAACGGAGCCATGATAATCGTAAGAAGTCGGTCTGACTCACGATTCATTGTCCGCGCACTCATTACCGCAGGTACGTTACATCCAAAACCAACAATCAGCGGCACGAAGGCATTGCCTGGTAAGCCGATAGAAGACATGAGTCGGTCGATAACAAATGCAGCTCGAGACAAATAACCACTGTCTTCTAAGATAGACAAACAGAAATAGAGTACCGCGATAACCGGGATAAAGGTGGCTACAAGCTGAATACCTGCACCAACACCATCACCTAATATCACGCCAACCCACGCGGGCAATCCCATCGATTCAAGGCTTAGTTTTAAACCATCAATCAACACAGCACCGACCAAAATGTCGAAAAAGTCGATAAATACCGCACCGAAGTTCACCGCAATGGTGAACATCAAGTACATCATAAATAGAAAAATAGGCACGCCCGCGATGCGATTCAACACGATTTTATCGATTTTGGTGGTTAAATCTGAACGCGTTTCTGACACCACGCTCACACCGTTGGTTAACTCGCGGATCGTCTGATAACGCTTTACAACATTATCTGTATTGGATTGACCCAGACTGACGTCTGGTTTTACTTTCTCATTGCCCTTTGGCACCTTGCTATACAGTGAGGTCAAGGTATTGCGAAGCAACTCAATTCCAGTCCCTTTTGAACCGACCACGGGAATGACTGGCACACCAAGGCGTTCTGCTAGCTTTTCTACCGAAATCTCTTTACCGCGCTGCTGCGCAACGTCTAACATGTTTGCAACGACAACAATAGGCGTGCCAAGTTCTTTGAGCTGAGTAGTAAGAACTAAATTACGTTCTAAATTCGCCGCATCAACGACGTTAATGATGAGATCAGCCTCATGGCTTTTAAGAAAGTCGATTGCGATTTGTTCATCTTGGCCTGGCTCGAGCTGTTCAATGCTATAAAGACCTGGGAGGTCGATTAACTCGGCCATATCGTTAGCGAGCTTTAACTCGCCAGTTTTGCGCTCAACGGTCACGCCAGGCCAGTTACCGACCTTTTGTTTAGCACCAGTCAAACGATTGAATAAGGTGGTTTTACCACAATTGGGGTTACCAACTAAGGCGACTTTCACACTTTCTCCTTATTTAACAGAAAGTTGAATAAATGCAGCGTCTGCTTTTCGAATACTTACAAATGTCCCGCCGACCTGAATTTGCAATGGGCAACCCATCGGAGCCACATTCAGCACTTTCAGTTCTTCACCTGGGACAATACCCAAAGCCAAAATTCGGCTCACCAACGCGACATCAGGATGATTAATGGCAGAAATCGTCGCGGTTTGGTTCTTTTTCAGTTCATTCAGCGTCATAATCTTACTGCAATTGATGATGGTAATTATTACCAATTAGAATTAGCCGCATGTTATCGCAATCTCATGGTAAGGGCTACGGATATTACAAAAATATTTTCTTTTCGCGAAAACCCAGATTTAGTGTTACTTTTTAGTTGTACGAAGTATTAATTACAATGAAATCATGCAGAACGACAAGAAGTGGACATTAAAAAGCATCGCCGCGCATCTAGGCGTGTCAAATGCAACCGTATCCAATGCCTTTAACCGCCCAGATCAACTCTCAAAAGAAAAGCGTCAGCAAATTTTAAGTGCATGCAAAGAGACTCGGCTACGACGGTCCTAATAAAGCTGCACAATCTCTGCGAAGAGGCACCTCAAACATTGTAGCCTTGGTACTTCCAGATAGTGTCGAATATATGGTGTCCGATCCCGTTGCGAGCAGTTTTATGCGCGGTGTAGCCAGTGTGCTTGAAGAAAGTGGAAATAATCTACTGTTGTTTTCTGGTGCTGCGGACAATCTATCCAGTGTGGTTGATTTCGTAGATGGCTTTATCTGTTACGGTCGACCGAGGAACAGCCATCTATTTGAACATCTCTCCAACGTAAACAAACCCGTTGTTTCGGTCGACTTTAATTTACCAAATCGCGCATCGGTCAATATCAATAACGAACATGCTGCTTACGAAGTCGCCAAAAGTGCGATTGCTTCGGAGGACCAGCGTGTTGCTATTCTTGGTTTGCGATTACTCGACACAAATGTCGTATGTCGTGTTTACGATGAACATCTTCCTGAAGACCTAAGCACTTCAATTGCCCACCAACGATTAGCGGGATACAAGCAGGCACTCCAAGAACAACACGTAAACCTAGCGTCCGATTTAACCTGGAACATACCCGAAAGTAGCGAAAAATACGCGCAGCTTGCTGCGAGTGAGGCTTTGTCGATGGAGCCTCGCCCTACCGTGCTTTTATGTATGAGTGACCTGATTGCACTTGCTGCCATCCGCGTAGCAAACACCAAGAATATTAAAATACCGCAAGAACTCAAAATAGTCGGCTTTGACGGTATTCAAGAGGCATTGTTGCATCAACCATCCCTCACTACCATCCAACAAAATAGCATTGAGAAGGGTAAAAAAGCGGCAGAGCCTCTTTCTAACTCGTTCAACTGAGAAAGTCATGCTGAGTTACAAGTTACTTTTAGGTCAAACAAGTTAGTCTCTTTTATATCTCAACTTTAGCTTTGTGTTACTCGTTAACTCAAAGCTGCCTCCCCCACCTCAGAAATCGAAACACCTTTTTGATGAAGGTTCCCATTCGTGTTGAACACGCCTTGAAACTGCCTCCAACAATCTACGTCGTCGTAAATATCTATGGTTGACTTAAAGTCGACTTGAAGTAGTAGATTGTTTTAAACGTTTCTTAGTTTCGATACACCAAAGGAGATTTACAATGATCACTTATACCTTCTCAAATTTTGTCAACGCGCTGTGTCAATGTTGGACAGGTTTAAATACACAAACTATTGACGACGTCCGTGGTTTGTTGATGTCCACTGCATCAAACGGTGGAGAGATGTCTTGGGTTCGCCAATTAAAAACGCAGCAGTTCACTGTTCAAGAGCTATATCACGACCAAAAGCAGGGATTTATACTGCTTGCTCATTCAGAGGCTAAAAACACGTACCGCCCACCGCATAATCATGGGTCGGGCTGGGTCTTCTACACCGTGTTGGTTGGTGAAATGGAAATGAAAACCTACAAACAGGTTACGAGTTCATCCGGTGAAAGCTATTTAGTCTCTCGCGGGACTGACACGTTGAAAACGGGTGACTGTCGCGTGTTTCTTCCCGGTGACATTCACGACACGCGATGTACGTCAGATAACTTGATTTTACTGCGTTTAACGAGCTGTGACTTTAAGAAAGAGCTAACTGAAGGACGTTTGATCCGTTTCACCACGGATGATACGTCGATTGAGCGCTGAATCAACGACGGGCCTTAAACTTGCGGCTACATAAATGAGGTGCATCATACATTTCGCTTGAGGCTTCGACGCCCCTTATTGGCCAATTTGAGTAACTGTTGAAACTTTGGACATTCGGCATGACTGGGCGCGTTGCAGTTTGCCGCATGTTCTAAGCACCGTTGAATTGCCGTTAAATGCTTAATGTGGGACGCAATATCATCTGCTTTTTGTAAAAGCATTGCTTTGTCAACTTCATACTCTCCATTTTTGAGTATCATCGATTGAATTTCATCTAACGAAAATCCAGCCTGTTGGCCTAAGGAGATAAAATTCAATCGTTCGAAAACCATTGGCGTGTATGTGCGCTTTAATCCAGCTCGGCCAACGGACCTAATTAGACCTTTCTCTTCATAATAGCGCAGCGTCGACGCGGGTATGCCTGACTGTTTCGACAACTTTGAAATATCAATAACGCTCAAACTCAGCTCCAAGTAATATCCTTTTCGAATAGTACGTTATCGGATTGCCTCAATTTGAGCAACCACTGCTCTACTCGCCGGTCAGCATCGAGTTTAAATCTAATAGCAAGCGTGTTTGATCTGTCTCTTCAAAAACTTGTGCGATTTTTCGATGTAAGTCGAATTGCAATATCAATGTTGATTGCGTGCCTATCCATTTTAGTTGACCCACGCATTCGTCCCCAACAAGGCAAAATTCACCGTTAAACGCAGGGTGCAAATTACGCAGTTTTATTAACGCCATCAGACCACTTACAACATGCTTATCGAGGTGTTGCAGAACACTTTCTCGAGTTAAATATGGACGGTTGATATCTCGACCCACATTCGTTTTACCGAGTAAACTCATATCATTTTCAAGCGCCAATAACCCTCCATAATAAACCTGAGGAACTCCGGGCGCGAAAAACTGAATTGCACGGGCGAGTAAATAATCCCACTCATTCTGAGCCAAGGCATCGAAATAACTGCAATTTACCTGATACAAATCGACATTGCTTGCCGCCGCGCCAGTCGCTTTACGGCTTTGTCCTTCGCTGTTTTTATGGATTGTCTCGACTAGATTATCAATTTCATCCGCATTCAATAGACCGGGTTTAACCCCCATTGGACCTGCATCAATAATCCCTATTCCATCGTGAGTGTCTAACACGGTTAGGCAATTTCTCGGTGCGATGTCCAACCAATGAAATAAAGCAGTGACATTTTTGGTAAACAACGTATGCAAAATCAAAGGAGGTAAAGCAAAATCGTACACGCGGTCAACTCGACTTGCTATGTCAATTTGAGTTTGAAAGTGACTGTGTATTTCAGCAACTGTTTCCATACCCAATTCATTCGCTCGTTTTGACAACGCATTAATAAACTCAAAGGTTTCGTCAAGCATAAAGCAACTTGTATTAGCCTTTTTTATGGCGTATCCCGCGGCGTCTAATCGGATAATTTTTACGCCATTGTCGGCAAAAAGTGCCAATACTTTTTCAAGATACGCCTTGCCCGCAGGACTATTCACATTAATGTCAATTTGATTGTCTGTGAACGTAGTCCAAAATTTCACGACCGTGCCGTCCGCTAATGTTTTATTTGAAAAACAACTGCCTGGCCTTGGGCGATAAATCAATTCAGCTTGCTGCGATGTAATACCCTCGGGGAACACGTCACTTTCTTTTAAAAATAAATCCCAATATGGGGATTTTTCACCTTTGGCTAATACATCTAGAAATTCTGGAGACTGAGCTGACATGTGATTCACAATCAGGTCCGCCATGACCTCAACTTCCTTTGCGAAAGACTTAACGTCATGCCAAGCGCCTAATCTAGCATCCACTTCACTGTGATCAATTGGGTCGAATCCAGCATCGCTGCCATCAATGGGGTAGAAGAACGGCAGTACGTGCGCACCAGAGAATAACCCTTGAAGCTCATTTTTCACTAAGGATTCCAAAGTGTTAAAACCTCCGCCGGATAATCTATCTACGTAGGTGATAAGCTGGACTTGATTTTTCATGCTGATTCGCTCACAGTTAAACTAGACTTAATCGATTAAGTTATATATTTAATCAGTCAGTCAGATTATTCAAGCTATTTATAAAAATAAATTTTGTATCGCGTTAGGCTATTGAAATTAAGTGCTAAAGTCTAAGTAAATGCATAGACATGTCGCTTATTACGCCAACGTCACAACCTGAATAGAGGTCGCAATGCAGCAGGAACAACCATTACATTCCGTTCAAACAATACGTTGGCTGACATACATGATGTTTTTGATGTTCGCTATGACATCCGATGCCGTTGGCGTGATCATTCCCAGCTTGATAGATAACTATCAACTTACTATGACGGAAGCCAGCGCTTTTCATTATACACCGATGATCCTGATTGCATTTAGCGGATTGTTTCTCGGTTTTCTCGCCGACAAATTGGGTAGAAAAATCACCATTCTGCTTGGCTTGAGCTTATTTTCAACAGCGTGCTTTTGTTTCGCTCTAGGCGACAGTTTCATTGTCTTTGTTTGCCTACTTGGTTTAATTGGACTCGCCATTGGTTTATTCAAAACAGGCGCACTTGCTTTGCTAGGTGATATTTCCACATCAAGTCACGAACATACGAAGACAATGAATCAAGTTGAAGGCTATTTCGCTGTAGGCGCCATCATTGGTCCTGCAGCGGTTAGTTATATGCTTGCACAAGGCATTAGTTGGACCTATTTATACATTTTGGCTGGCGCTTTATGCTTTTTATTGATTGTTTACACGACTTCAGTGCAGTTTCCTGTACTTCGCTCACACCCGCAAAGTGCGCCTAATTTATCCAAAACCTTTGAGGCAATGAATGACCCAATGGCTTTATTATTTTCGAGCGCGATTGGACTATATGTCGCGACGGAAGTTGCCATTTATGTTTGGATGCCAACCTTACTTTTAGACTACAAAGGGGATTTGGTCTGGCTTGCAACCTATGCGTTAACCCTATTTTTTGTGCTAAGAGCTGTGGGCCGTTTCATGGCCGTTTGGCTCCTAAATCAGTGGAGCTGGCAAAGTGTTCTTTTGTGTTTGTCCTTGGGTATTTTTGTTTGTTACCTAGCGACTTTGTTTTTAGGCGTCAACGCTGCGGTCATCGCACTCCCTTTATGTGGATTGTTCATGTCGATGATTTACCCAACGTTAAATTCAAAAGGCATTTCCTGTTTCCCCAAACATCAACATGGTTCCATTGCTGGCGTTATTCTCTTTTTTACCGCGGTTTCTGCCGCATTGACCCCGCTTTTAATGGGTGTCGTCAGTGATGCATTTGGGCATGTAAAGTTTGGTTTTTATCTTGCCACAGGCTTCGCTTTTGCCCTGTTCGTGCTGATGTTAATCAACTGGGTTAAGGATCCGTCCAAATCTAAGCTGGAAATCGCCAATGAACAGCAAGGTTAATTTTTATACAACTCAAGTGGTTATAAAATAGTTTGTAAAATTCATGAAAATAATATTGCAAAGCGATGAAGTTTTGCTAACTTACTTAATCGATTAAGTTGAATTGAGAAACGCAGCAAGTATCTCAGGTATAACAAAGACGAGGCACATTACATGACAACAATAAAACCTACTGTGTTTGCGCTAAGCGCGCTCACACTCGCAATGAGTTTCAATGGCCAAGCGCAAGAGCAAGCCACAAACAAAACTCAAGATGAATTTGAAAAAATTATTGTAACCGGTGTGCCCAAGCGCACAACGGTGATGGAATCCAGTGTCTCGGTCAGTAGTGTTTCTATTGAGCAAGTCAACATCGCTACGCCGCGTAGCACGGCTGAAGCATTTCGTTTAATCCCTGGAGTGCGTTCAGAATCAACAGGTGGCGAAGGAAACGCGAATATTGCCGTTAGGGGCCTACCTGTTGCCTCAGGTGGTGCAAAGTTCTTGCAATTGCAAGAAGACGGGTTACCTGTTTTGCAATTCGGCGACATCGCATTCGGTAATGCCGATATTTTTATGCGCCTAGATAACACAGTACAAAGCATTGAAAGCATCCGTGGGAGGCTCTGCATCGACTGTTGCAAGCGACGCTCCTGGTGGCATTATCAACTTTATTTCTAAAACAGGTGAGAGCGAATCAGGCAGCGTTGCATTTCGTGCAGGCCTTGATTATGACGAAACAAGAACCGACTTTGAATATGGTGGCTACCTGTCAGATTCTGTTCGTTTTCATTTGGGCGGTTTCATTCGACAAGGCGAAGGTCCCCGTGATACTGGCTACACGTCGAACCGTGGCGGCCAAATCAAGGCTAACCTAACCAAAGAATTCGATAAAGGCTATGTCCGTGTTTACATCAAGCATTTGGACGACAAAAGTACGGGCTATTTACCCATGCCAATGCATTCAGACGGTTCGTCATTACCAGGATTTGACTCACAAAAAGACACACCCCACTCCGCTTTCTTCCTGCAAACTGCCGGTTTAGGTCAAAATAATGAAATTCGCCAAGGGGACATGCGAGATGGTATGCATCCGGTCGTAGACAGTATTGGCTTTGAAAGTCGCTTTGACCTTGGCAATGACTGGACGGTCGAAAACCGCTTGAGGAAATCAAACGTTAGCGGCACGTTTATGTCACCCTTTCCTGCGGAAGTAGCAAGCTCTGAATCAATAGCACAAAGTATTGCAGGCAACGGAGCGACGTTGGTTTATGCTAATGGACCAAGTGCTGGTACAACATTTAACAGCGATTTACTAATGCGAGTTCACACCTTTGACGTCAAAATGAATGATTTTGGCTCACTGATGAACGACCTTAAACTCACTAAAACAATTGGTGATACAAGCTTCACATTTGGTTACTTCCTTTCAAATCAATCCATAGATATGTCATGGTTGTGGAACTCCTATCTTCTAGAGGTTAAAGGGGATAAAGCAGCACTCATTGACGTGTATGCGGCAGACGGCACCGCTTATTCTGATAATGGCTTATACGCCTACGGTACACCATATTGGGGTAACTGTTGTCAGCGAAATTACAACACGGACTATGATACAAAAGCGCCTTACTTTGCTGTTTCCACAAAGTTCGACAACATAACAGTCGATGCGAGTGTGCGCCACGACAGTGGTGAAGCCAAAGGCTATTATGCGGGCGCAACCATTGGCAGTGTTGATATCAATAATGATGGTGTTATTTCTAAACCAGAAGAAGCCGTCGCGGGAATTGAAACCGCAAACGTAAGTCCAGTGAACTACGATTGGTCATACACGAGCTACTCGGTCGGCGGAAACTATCAAATTAATCCCGACCAAGCCATTTTTGTCCGCTACAGCAAAGGTGCCAGAGCAAACGCTGATCGTCTTTTATTTGGCAAAGTACGCGCTGATGGCAGTGTTGCAAAAGAAGATGCGATTGATGAAGTAACGCAAACTGAACTGGGTTTCAAACAACGCTTGGACAATTTGCGCCTATTTGCGACGGCATTTTTCGCGAAAACGGAAGAGCAAAACTTTGAAGCGACAACACAAAAATTCTTCGACCGCCAATACGACGCAAAAGGAATAGAACTCGAGGCGCAATACTTCGTCGGTTCTTTCGATATACGCGGCAACATGACGTGGACAGATGCCGAAATTTCGAAGGATGCGCTCACACCTGAAGTCGTTGGCAATACACCTCGACGTCAAGCCGATTTTATTTATTCACTGATGGCTCGTTACAACTATGACAGTGGTGCAGCTGGACTTACCTTAATTGGTACCTCAGGCGCATACGCTCAGGATAACAATGAGCTGAAGTTTGATGGATACACGCAAGTAAATGGATTTGTTAGTTACGACCTGTCAACTTCGTTAAATTTATCGCTAAACGTAAACAACTTATTCAACACGATTGGGATTACAGAAGCGGAAGAAGGAAGTATTCCAAGCAACGACATCATCCGAGCGAGGACAATTAACGGACGTACCACCTCGCTTACATTAAAGTACGTATTTTAGAGGGTAAAGTGATGACGACACTCACTTGTTTTGGCGAACTCTTGATTGACATGTTACCTAGCGAAAATGGCACGTTTAGCCCCATTGCGGGCGGTGCGCCTGCCAATGTCGCGGTTGGCTATCGCAAACTTGGTGGGCTAAGCCGTTTTATCGGTGGACTCGGCGATGACGCATTTGGCGACATGCTTCGTAAAACCATTGCAACTTATCAAGTCAATGATGAGCATTTGGTTAAAATCGAAGGTAGTCAAACGGCGCTAGCCATGGTCGCACTTGATGAAGCTGGTGAGCGTCGATTCAGCTTTTACCGAACCAATACCGCGGATTTGCGATTTCCACTCGCTGAATTAAAAAAGGTGAGTTGGCCAAAAGAAGGCTTATTCCACTTTTGTTCAAACACACTTTCAGAAATTCACAGCGCGTACACCACGTTAGCGGTTCTTATCACCGCGAGACAAAACAATCAGATCATAAGTTTTGACGTCAATTTGCGTCAAAACTTATGGCAAGAACTGAGCATTTTGCCTGAACGCGTTGAGCATTGTTACCATTTCGTGGATATTTTGAAATTCAGTCACGAAGAGCTGGCATTTCTTGCTGAGCAAAAATGTATTTCCGAAGACCATTACATTGAATGGATTTTCGCCTCTTTTCCCGTAAAGATAATTTTAATTAGCAACGCAGAAAAGCCGTTGCAAGTGCACATGCGCAGTTTTTATCGCGAATTACCCGTGCCGAACATCCAAGCTGTTGATACGACCGGTGCGGGCGACGCATTTGTTGCCGGTTTTCTGTTTTATTTAAGTCTTGTGTCCACCAGCGTGGAAAAAGCGCTTGGCCTCGTTATTGAAGATAAACGATTCGTTAAAGAGGCGACCCGTTTTGCCATCCAATGTGGTGCGCATACTTGCCTAAATAAAGGCGCTTGCCCCTCTATGCCTGACTTAAAAGTGATGGAACATCATATCACTCCCTTCGAAGCAAATGCTTCGACCCTTTAAGGAATAGGTACGTATTGGCACTCTGGATGAGTGCCATTTTTATTGGGACTCTGAATATGCACAATTTACAGAGTTCACTCTACTCTACCCTAATTGGTGTGAAAAATTTATTCGCGTTTTAGGAACTTAATCGTTAAATGTCCTCTAAAGGCTGCAACTTCCCGCTTGTTTCGCTACAATGTAGTGGTAAGTAATACAATTGGAACGACTGAATGTTGAGAGTGTGGTTGAAGTTTTTAATTGCTTGTATTTTGTGCTTTTCTTTTACTTCCAGCGCAAAAGAATCTGATTTACATGAACTCACTATCTCTAAACTTCAGTCTCTACGTTCGACTCAAGCTGTTACCTATGAGCAAGTAGTACAGTATTACCTTAATCGAATAAAAGCGCTCGATCCTAAGCTTAACAGCGTCGTCGCGATAGACCCTAACGCCATTGCCATTGCTAAGCAAAAAGACCTTATTTTTAATAAAGGAAATGCCACAGGTATGCTGTTTGGTGTGCCTATACTGGTCAAAGACAACATCGACGTTGCCGGTCTTCCTACAACCGTTGGAGCAAAAGCCCTTTCTCAAAACATCGCCAAAGCGGATGCGTCTATCATCGCCAAACTAAGAAAAGAAGGGGCGATTATTCTTGGTAAAACCAACCTATCGGAATGGGCGAATTTTAAGTCCATGCAAAGCAGCAGTGGCTTTAGTGCAATTGGTGGTCAAACCCGCAATCCATATAATCTTCAATACACACCTTGTGGCTCTAGCTCTGGTAGTGCGGTTGCCGTGGCTGCAGATTTAACCCTTATTGCCATCGGCACTGAAACAGATGGGTCTATTCTTTGCCCTGCTTCCATGACTGGCATTGTTGGTATAAAACCGACCAATTATAAAATTTCTAAACGCGGTATCGTGCCACTGGCGAAGTCTCAAGATACGGCTGGTCCTATGGCTCGCACCGTTGAGGATGCCACGTTGGTATACAGTGCAATTACCGACGACATTTCCGTTTCACTCACTTCAAATGTGGACTATAAATGGCTCTCTCTCGGTCTGCTCAATTCAATGCAAAGCTTCTACTCAGAGCATATGAGTGCGTTGGTTGAAACGTTGGACAAATTCGCCATACGCGGCACAAAAATCTATAACCACCTTCCGTTTGAACAGCGCGATGTGTTGATGAATGCAGAAATGGAAGTGTTGATGTTTGAATTTCAACGAGACATTAATGACTATTTGTCTAAACAGTCTCACCTTCCTGTGAAAAACCTAGAACAACTCATTTTGTTTAATAAGGCCCACGGTGACACTAAACAAGATTTGCTAGAATCCGCCAATGCCTTTACAGACAAAGATAAATATTCTCTTTCACAAATTATTGTGCAAGAGTTTGCGCTTCAACAACTTAAGAAATTACAAGAAAAGTACAAGATTGATGTTTTCATGGCACCCACCACAGGGAAACCATGGAAAATTGATGAAGTGAACGGTGATTCGTTTACGGGCAGCAGTACATGGTTAGCAGCTATGATCGGGGGTCCTGCGGTTACGGTCCCCCTTCAGATGATAGAAGGCATTCCGTCTGGCCTGACTTTCTTCGGATTGCCTGGCGACGATGCAAAAGTACTCGCTGTTGCCGCACAGTTTGAAAAACTCGTCCCAGCTCGAGTACCTCCAGCTATTTAACGTGTTGTGTACTATCGCTCAGATACAGCGTCTAAATGGGTTTCCGTTTATCTTGTGTTAGGAAGATGGTAAACATTACGCTCTAGTCCGTCGCTAAACCTCGCTCGGTGTATTATCTCGCCACCAAGTTTTTCAACTAATGCTCGAGCTGCGTTGTTGTTGTCATTCATATACGTTTCAACTCGCTCCCAATGCCATTGATTATATGCATGGTCAATCGCGCACAACGAAGCCTCGGTCGCAATCCCCTGCCCCCTAAATTCAGGTAAAATCCACCACGTGAGCTCCCTTGGCCAGCCATAACCTTGCCAAAAACCACAGGTACCGACTATCGCTTGTGTGTCTTTACACTGAATAACCCAAACACCAAACCCTAATAACGTCCAAGAAGTCCACATCCGCTTTTAGTCTTGCCCAAACAAGTTCTTCACTAATCGGTCCGCCATACATTTTTGAGGCTATTGCGTCGGTATAAAATTGTCGATATGCATCAAAACAATCCAGACTCGGCGGCCGTAAATAGAACCGAGTCGTCTCAAGAGTTGGGATCAAAATAATACGTTCCTTTGTCTTCGAAAAGTTTTAAGTTCAGACTATGTAAAAACAGCATGACTACTTCGCAACTAAAACCTTAATCATGTTTTTCAACGTCGGCTCGTCTAATCGGTCGTACACCATGGTCACATCGAGTTTACCATCGCCATTCATATCTTGTGCTTGGATATTGCCACCCGCCTGAGGCACGGTCGTTTTAACACGTTCACTGCGACTGAATTTACCATCTTTCATGCCAAATCGAATACGGATCTCTTCGTTATTTGCGGTAAGCAAAAGATCTTTGTAGCCATCACCATTAATGTCAGCGACTGCAACGAGAGGCTCTCCAGCTCGACCTTTGCTCAAACTAAAATGCATCTGTGTTTCATAACTGCTGTTTGGTTTTTTATCAAAGCCTTGATTTTTGTTTAGGCGATAAACCAGCACATCTTGATCAATACTACCAGACAGAAGCGCAGACACTATCTGTGAAACGCCTATCTCAAAACTCGATACAATGACTTCTTTTTTCTTATCGCCGTCAATGTCTTCCAAGATTAGTCCTGTTAATGTTCCTTCTGAAGCAATCGTCGTATCAGGCTTGTCTGAAAATGACAGTACGCTGTCATCTAGTTTACCGTAGTAAAACTCATAGTCATTTTGTCTGTCGAGTGCACCTCTGCTTCGAGTAAACCGGACGACCATATCCGGAATGTCATCACCATTAACATCTGTGATTTTTTCCACAACACGATGACTTAAATTACTCTGGTCTTGTGAATTTCCAGAGTCGTCCAATAAATCCCACCAATTTACGCCATAAATGGTTTCATTCACTTTAATTCGGTGCTCCCGAATGTGATTTTTTTCGATTGTAAATTGGTTAACGTGGCCTTGTTCTGTGTAAAAAATAAAAGGTTGTTCCCCGTTGACCTTCGACGTAGATGCTTGTTGTACCTCTAAGTCGCGACGAACAATTGAGACCATACTCGGAATGTTTAGGCGATGGCGTTTAAGCTCAGCATCCTTCTTACTTAACCAAACAGTCAAATAGTCGAGATTAGGCAAAGTAATATCTGCAATACCATCCTCATTCAAGTCATCAATGAAATCAATTCGACTTAGAAAATTACTTTTTTGTACTCGGTAAAATGAATCGACCTCTTGATACAGATGCAAGCGATTCGGCTTTTTGTCTGCGGGAAACTCATAGGAGGCTACGTGCTCACGGCTCAAAAAGAACAAACTTTTTGTTTTTTCCGTACTTGAATCCAACGTATCAATGGCGAAATACTCTTTACCAATCGCGAATGAGTCCAGTACAGCAAGTTTTCCCTCCACGATCCCCACAACACTTACTTGATGTGCGTTGCTTAGTCCGCTGCCCACAATAATCAATTCCTTGCCAGGATTAGGCGCAACATCGGCGAGTAACGGCGGTTGACTGACGGCGTAAGGTAGTGAGAGTTCTAGCTCTTTGAAAAATGGCGACTCGGCTGCAAAAACGCTGTTTGCGACAAAGCCACTGGTTAACAAAGTCAAAATACGTGCGATAGACACTTTTTTGCTCCATGTGCGGTTAATGTGTTTTAAGAACCACAAGTGATTGAATAAGTTCAACATCATTTAGTTTGAGCAACCTACTGTGGCTGCGCATAAATTTTCATAGGCTGTGTTCGCTCGCTCTAATCCTTGTTGCCTTGCCTTGTTAAACCAATAAAGCGCCCGCTCAACATCTTGCTTGCCACCGGAACTGTCCCTTAGCATCTCGGCTAAATTAAATTGCCCCCAGCTGTCACCTTCGTTCGCAGCCTCTTCAAATTCAAGCCGAGCCTGTTCCAGCTCCCCTGTTTGATAAAAACGAATGGCGCGTTGGTTATTTTGATTTGGTTTGTCAGTGTGATAACTCAATGCGAGCCTCGGTCGTTGCCGAACTATTCCGCCCATGACAAAAATATCGACAGGCCGATGTGCCTCGTATAGCGCACCTGAGTCAAAGTTGGCTAGTAGTTCCTTCGTGGTCCATGTCTCAGGCATCGCTGAAAAATAGCCATCTATCATCAATTGGTTTAATTGTATCCCGCGCTTAATGTCTCGATATTTGTTGTAGCTATAGCGACCGACTTTGAACGTGACCCTGTCATCCTTAACCTCGGTGACCTGATAGATTTTGAACTGTTGCTGGTAGTTAACATCCGGTGTCAGTTTACCTGCATCCACTATGTACACATCGTGTACCATAGGTGAGTCGATGACATCTAACTCCTGTTTTCTGGCATCAGATTGTTTTTGAACTATCCATCCAATGAAAACGAGGACGCAGATAACGCCAATCCCTCGTTTGTATTTTGACATACCTTCCGTTAGCCAATCATGGGCTACAAATAACACGTTCATTTCAAATCCACACTGCCTTTTGTTAAAGCTTACCGAATTAACATGGCTGGCTCAAATCCCTTAAATTTACTTAATTCATTGTTTTATATTGCATTTTTAAAAATGTAATTTTTACTTACAAAATGCGAATAGGCTTGATATGTTCTTCACGTTAGATTTGTTAAATATTTGACAACGGAAAGAAGAGAATAAAAAAATGAATCGTGTAGTTAAATGGATAGGTGGCACAGTCGGTGCTGCTGTCGTATTAGGTGGGAGTTTCGCGGCCCACGAGTGGTATGCAAAAAAGCCTTTTTATTTTAACAACCTACTAAATAGAGAGACGATTAAAATTGCGTTTGAAAGCCCCGAGACGCTTACATCTCTGGGATTTTTGGAATCTATTGGCATTAAAGGTCACAATGCACTGCTTGATGATGCGAGCGTGGAAAATGGTCATGCACTTTTTCAAAAAGCGAAGAAATTAAAAGCCGCGATTGATCAGTATGATGACGTAGAACTTTCCAAAGATGAACGCTTATCAAAACGTATTACGCTTTATCTTCTGAATTATCTAAACGATACAGAGCCATACCAATACCATGATTACCCGGTCAATCAGTTATTTGGTGTACAAAACGGTTACCCTAGTTTCATGCAAGGTCAACATCAAATTACTGACAAGCAAGACGCTGAAAACTATATATCTCGTTTAAGTCTTGTCGACGAAAAATTCGCGCAAGTGTTAGAAGGCCTCAAAATACGTGAAGAAAAAGGCATTATTCCGCCAAGGTTTGTGATTGTGCGAGTATTGGAAGAAATGAATAACTTCATTTCACAGCCGACAAAAGAAAACATTCTATACAGTTCATTTGAAGAAAAGCTTTCAAAAATAGATGGCCTTGATCCAAGCGAGAAGGAACGGCTGTTATCTGAAGCTCAAACGCGCATTGAAGATGATGTCACACGGGCGTACCAATCGTTAATTAGCTATTTCACAACACTTGAAGAGAAGGCTGGTACGGACGATGGTTTTTGGCATCTTCCGAATGGTGACAAGGTTTACGCCAACGCGCTTAGATTCTTCACGACAACGGATTTGACGGCAGATGAAATCCATCAAATGGGTTTGTCAGAAGTCGACCGAATTCAAAATCAAATGTTAGAAATTTTATCTTCGCAAGGCTATGACACCTCATTGGGATTCAAGGCTGCAATGGACCAACTTGTTGCAGATCCGAATAACTACTATGAAGACAGCAAAGTAGGTCGAGCGCAAATTCTAGCGGATTATCAGGCAATTTTAGACGAAATCAACAAAGGCATGGATGAGGCATTTCGCATTCGGCCGAAAGCCGGTATGGAAGTTGTCCGTATCCCTGAGTTTAAAGAGAAAACGGCGCCTGGTGCATACTACGAGCCACCAGCAATAGATGGATCAAGACCTGGTCGTTTTTACGCTAATCTTTATGATATTAAGGCTACACCTAAGTACAGCATGCGAACCCTTGCTTATCATGAAGGTATTCCGGGCCACCATTTTCAAATTGCGGTGGCAATGGAACTAGAAGGCATGCCTTTAATCCGACGCATTTCACCTTTTACAGCGTATATTGAAGGTTGGGCGCTTTACGCCGAACGACTCGCTTGGGAAATGGGTTACCAAAGTAACTCGCTTGATAATTTAGGCCGTTTACAAGCGGAGCTATTTAGAGCAGTGCGCTTGGTTGTTGATACCGGAATTCATGCTAAGCGCTGGACAAGGGAAGAAGCCATTGATTATATGGCGAACAATACTGGTATGGCACTTTCTGACGTGACAGCGGAAATTGAACGTTACATCGTGATGCCAGGTCAGGCTACCTCGTACAAAGTGGGCATGATGAAAATCTTAAGTCTCCGCGAAAAGGCGAAAATGGCGCTAGGAGAGAAATTTGATTTAAGAGACTTCCACGATGTCGTACTAAAAAATGGTGCAGTGCCTTTGGCGGTACTTGAAGAGTTAGTTAACGACTATATTGCTGAAAAACAACAAAGTTAAATCTCTTAGTTAAATGACCACCTTGTGTATGTTGCTTCACATGTCGCTCTCCCAAGGTGGTTTCCTACTTTTCTTTCCCACCATCATTGCCAACGCTCAACCGAGATTCAATGTGTTACTCCGCGTAATTCCATCGAAGCCCTACAACGACACCTTTTAGTCACCTAACGACCATAAGCCCGTTCCGCTACTCGCCCAATCTACCTTTCTGTTTCGAAAATAAGCGCTATAGTAAAGGAGACGTAATGGATAAATTTTCAGGATGATTGGCTTGATGTTGTATATGCGCATGTTCGTATTATTGGCATTGTTCTTAAACCAAGCTTTTGGTCGTGAACAAATTGAAACCTCGGGGTACAATCCTTCAGATCCTGTGCCGGGCATTTCTGTGGCCGTTTCATTAACCCCTCTCTCATCACCCTTTTTTATAGCGGAAGAACTCGGCTTTTTTACACAACAAAACGTCAATGTAAAACTGCTTCCTTGTCAAGGGGGTGTGGCCTGCGCCGAAATGCTCTTTAACCAACGAGCGGACTTAGCAACATTCTCCGATTCGGTTGTTATGTTTCAAGGTTTTAAATCGCCCGTGTTTTCGGTGCTCACGACCTTTGTGAGGACTGACAGTGATTTGCGTCTCCTAACATTGAAAAAGAATGACATAGCTTCAGTTGCCCAACTCGCCGATAAAAAAGTCGGAGTCGTCAAAGCCAGCGCGAGTGAATTTTACATCGACTCAATGCGTATCTCTCATGCAATAGATAAAAGTCGTATTCACAAAGTGTACTTAAAACCGGATCAGCTAGGTAATGCACTACAGTCAGGACTGGTTGATGCTATCTCCGTTTGGGAACCTTGGGGCCACCAACTTGAAGTGAAAGCCAGCCAAAATGTCGCTGATCTAAGCCTTAAAGGTATTTACAGTTTATCGTTCAATTTAAGTACACTGACGGAGTCCGTCGAAAAACATAGAAAGGGTTATTTGCGCGTACTCAGCGCATTGGAAATGAGCATTAACTGGATGACTGACCATCCGGACATGGCCAAGATCCTTATTGCTAAACGATTAAATGTTGAATCCATGGAACTTGCCGAAATGTGGGAAAGCTACGCGTTCCGTTTATCGCTAAGCAACTCGTTACTGTCAGAACTCCAACTACAAGCACGCTGGGCAAAAGATGAAGGGTTGGTAAAGGGGCCTGCACCAAAATTTAGGAACTTGATTGATAACTCATTCCTCAAACAGTTAGCTGAAATGGAGCATGCCGGACCATGATTAATTCCATTTCAAAAAAGCTGACCGCATTATTTATCTGTTGTGCTTTACTTGTCACCGTTACCAGTATTGCTTTATGGAACATTGGCTTTGAGCAAACCAGTGCAAAACAGCAGTTTGAAAACATAACCAACATCCACAAAGGAGTCGATTTACTCAGAAGCCAGCTTTGGACATTCTTGCAGTTTGGTGATCGTAAAAGTTTGCAACGAGTTAAAACCGCACAACTCGATTTAGAACAATTATTACAAAAGTATTCGTTGTCGACCTCGAACCTGAAAACACTAAGACGGTTGAATGAAAATCTTGCACAATTGGTAAACCATGAGCAGTCACTTATCATCAAAGACGTCATTGATAGTCAAAGCTCCAAGTTGTTCGTCGACGCGCGCTTATTACTTCACGCCAGATACAATATTTTAATGGAAGAAATGGCAGAAACGCTGATTTATGAACAGCGACAACTGGTGCGTGTCAGCGCACAGGAACAGAATCGAAGTCTATGGAAAACCAGTTTGCTGCTTGTGACCTTCACCTTGGTACTCAGTCTTATCGCACTGATCATTTTGAAACGTTTTAGACATGGGTTTGCAGTCATTTCTGATGGCATTGAGAAGCTTGCGAAGGGCGATCTCGTTAGCCGTTTGTCCTCACCAAATCGTGATGAAGAATTCGTTGAATTGATTGATGTTTTTAACCAAATGAAAGCGTCTCTCCAAAAGTCGACCGTGACCAAAGAAGAACTAGAACGCGAGGTGCAAAAGCAAACGGCTTTGCTTCAAGAACAAAAAGAGCGATTGCGATTTTTATCTGAACGAGACCCCCTCACAGGGATCTACAATCGCAGGGCTTTTAACGCTCAACTTGACCAAACGGTTGCTCGCGCGAGTCGCGCTGAACTTTCCCTTGCTGTGCTGTTTTTTGACCTCGATAAATTTAAAGAAATCAATGACAACAAGGGTCACCAAGCTGGCGATGAAATTCTGGTGCAGATCGCTAAACGACTGCAAAACAACATTCGTCGTTCCGACTTTTGCGGTCGTTTTGGCGGGGACGAATTTATCGTGTGTTTAAACCTCGAGAAAGATTACAGTGGTGTTCTGACTAAATCCCAAGAGTTGGTCGAAGCGTTGTCACAGCCGATCCACTACTGCAATGAGCTAATTCGCGTTGACGTGAGCATTGGCATAAGTCTCTATCCCAAAGAAGCACAAGACCCTGAAACACTTATAAAACTTGCTGATGAAGCGATGTATCAAGCAAAAGAGGTCGAAGGCACACACTGTTTTTGCAAAGCACTATCCCCATCACCTAAGCGTAAAGTTCAGTAAAAATAAAACCAATGGCGCAAATAAAAACAGCGCCATTAGCAATCTAAACATCGGCTCAATTATGCTCGTTCAACAGTACAGCAGAAACATCCAGGTCCCGCAAAGTGAAGTTGTAAATAAGATGCATCTGTTTGACCAAGCTGCTTTTGGATTTCTTCTGACAACTGAGTCCCTTCCGTAACCGAGTGGTTGACCATGATATTTTTTGTATTGTAAGCCCGAACTGATAGTAAGCGACTTTGCAACATACTCGGAATTTGGTTTACCTCAAAATGGGTCGACTCTGCACCTTCACGCACTAAAATTGTCCCCATCGCTTTATAAGGCGACTTCACGTTATGATGCCAATAAGGAAGAAATAGCACTCGTTCGCCTTTTTTCGCATCAGAAAGTGTGACACGACATGGATAGCCCGGCTCTTCCTCAACGTCAATCCATTTTGCATCCAGTAAACTCAACTCGCGATCTGTCATTTGCATCAATGGTAGAAATTCTTCTGAAGGCAGCGACTTTATACGAAAGTTCACACTCATAATTTGATCCTTATCCTGTCCTTTTACACCGAGTTAAACGGTGAGACGAGCACTATTATTATTTGATAATTCCAACGACATGGGCCTAGCTGACAATCACATATTCGTTGATACAGGCGAAAAACCATCAACGATAATCATGCCTTTAATTTTTATCAGCTCGTTGACCTGTATCAGTTTTAGGGTAATTCCAACTATTCGGAGCTGTTTTAGCAGTAAAAAGTGAATGGTGTATGAACTTTAAATGACAAATTAAAAATGATGGACATACCTTGATCTAGATCCCAAAGGTGTTGTGACTTAAGTTTGTATTAATTCGGATGAATACTGATAGCTGAAGCCGCTTGTGGAAGGCTAACGGGTAATGCGGGTCAATGCGCATGTGTTCCAATGACCACACACGCATTGCAAGAGCGTTGAATTAAAGTTTATCCAGCCACGTGTCAGATGCCGATTCGCTTAATCGATAGAAACGTCTGCGTAACCCCATTTGTCCAACCGAAACCTTGCTGAACTAAATATTCCCCGCCACTTGCCCGTATGCCAAGTTCACATACATTGTATTTTTCGAGCAAACATCCATGACGCTTAAAATCCAGTTCGATCATCGAAAGCCATCGATGCATCACGATTCTAGCAAGTGGCACTTTACCGAATCGAACAAGACCACTCACTGCAAACCACTGTAGAGGAGCTCAACCATTTGGGCTATCCCACTGTTCATGGGTACGATTAAGTGTGGTCACGAGGCCGCCTTGCTTTAAGAAATCGCGCTCTATTCGCAAAGACATGTCATGCGCCTGTGTTTCATCCGCAATTTCGGTAAATAACATCACCACCGCAGCAAGCGACAATACCGGCGTACGCCTCGTATTTTTGAAGTCAAAATCCATGAACCACTTTTGCTCAGCATCCCAGCAAAACTCTTGTAATGCGTTCGCTCGCTGTATGGCCAATTCATCAAAATGTATGGCTTCAGCGTGACGATGCAGAGCGTTCAAACAGTGGCTGATTTGCTTCTCTAACATGTAGAGCAAACCATTTAAATCAACTGGCACGCGTTTGGTCGTCGCAATGGTCGAAAGCGAGTGTTCATCGTCAAACCAGCGAGAGCTAAAGTCCCATCCAGATTCACAAGCAGCACGTACTTCTCGGAAAAATTCCGCCTTTTGTTCATCGGGAAGTCCACTTGCCAATTCCATGTCCTCACGAAATGATTCTGGCCGAGGCGTTGTTTCGTCATCCCAATACCGATTCAATAGCGTACCAGATGGCATTCGTACCACCCGATTTACCGCTGGCCTCAATTCAGACACTTCTTGAGAGCCATTCATCCAAAACTGATACTCACTGACAAGCGCCTTCGTTACCTTGTCTAGCCACGTTTTATCTTGAGAATAAACAGGCCACAACAGCTGCACCATGAGCGCGGTAACAGGCGGCTGAGAACGAGACAAATAATAGCTGCGATTGCCGTTCGGCACGTGCCCAAATGTATTGATAAGTGCGATGAAGTTATCAAGCATTGCCGCCACAAGCTCAGACCTTCCCGCATCCATCAATCCTAGCGCCGTAAAGTAGCTGTCCCAATAGTAGATTTCATTGAAACGTCCGCCAGGCACGATGTAAGGATGAGGTAAAGGTAAAAGACTCCCCTCGCCCTGCGTTCGTTGAGGTCTTTCTAATCGCGTCCAAAGTTCTGAAATATAGTCTTTAACCGTGCTAAATTGTGGGAGTTCTTCAAGTTCAGGCGATTGCGGAAAACCAAAGTGATTTTCAACAAATTGTTGTAAATCCGTTGGTTTTTGGTGTTCGAACGCCTCAATGGCGTGTTGCCAGCTTACTTTCGGAATTGCATCCGCAAACGTTTTGCAGTCTTTAAAGATATTCGAGCGTTGAACCGCTATAAACAACTCGCTGTGTTCAAATTTCATTCTCAAACTTCCTCTGTGTAACGTTCATATCGAGTGGTTTGACGGTTGAAAAAAAACAGCGTAATAAGGATACCGATTATAGGAATAAGTGCACCATAGAATGCCTGTTGACCACCAAATTTTTCAAACACAACACCTGTTAACATTGAACCCGTCGCGCCACCTAACGCTGAAAAAACCACAATAAGCCCTGTCATAGCAGCATGTTGATGTTTTTCTAGACTACTCAACATGACCGAATTAATTAGCGGGTAAATAGGGGCCATTAAAAAGCCGATCATTGGCATTAAGTACGCAGCTAGTGGGGCATCAAATACTGAATGAATCACACGCGGTTCAATCGAATGCGTCAGTGGCAACGTCAGCAAAATGAGGATTGCCATGCCGAACAAAGCGCAATTTAAAAAAGGATACCAACTCACCTTTTTTAGGATTTGCCCTGCGCACAAGCGCCCAAGCGCCAAACTGGCAGCAAATAGACTCGTGAGTTGGACACTCACATCGACTGGTAAGTGAAGAATTTCATTGTTAAATGTCGGTAACCAAGAACCCACGCCTTGCTCGATAAGCACATATAAAAATGCACTTAAAATAAAGACAAGCACTAGCGGCTTAAACGTCAGTTGCAACATATTAAAAAAAGCGTCTTTATTAGAGACGTTCTTTGGCAATTTGGGTGATTCAATTGAGGTCGTGAACACTGTTAATGCCACGACGCCAATCATCGCAGCAAGCAGATAATAGACATTTAACCAACTAGTCTGCTCACCTTGTGTTTCGAAAAATGCGGCGAAAATCCAGTAACCTGAAAGCACTCCAACCATGAATATCCCTTCGATGGTGTTCAGTAAACTTGAATGCGCTTTTTTATCATCCGTGATCTGGCCAATTAACGCGTATACCGCGACTTTGACCACTGCAAACGCACTGCCAATCGCAGCAAACATCAACTTAATTGCCCAAAAATGTCCGATATTTGGAATAAACGTCGCAACCAAGCCAACTAAACTAAGTGCGCACAGTAGCGCAAACTTGTAACCAACCCTTGGTATAAACGAGGCGACTAGAAAAGACACGATAGCAATGGGTATGTCTTTAAATCCTTCCAGCGTTGCGGCTTGTGTTTTTGTTACGCCAAAAGTCTGAATGGATTGCAATATTACGGTCCCTACGCTGTTTAGCAAAATAGCAAACAGGAAGTAACACATCGCAATGGCAAAGATGATTCTTATTCTTTTCATTGTCTATCTCATGAACAGTTACTTCACTCAGTCTAGCCAGACTTTTAACTCAATGCAAACGTTTGCATTTAATTTTAGAAATCGGCAGCTATTTCATTTCGTTATCTGGATTCAATGGTTAAATAAAAAATAGTGAGAAAGCTAAGACAAAGGTGAAACCACTCGTCCTTATTATTTCTAGTTTATTTTTAATGACTTAGCTTGACTGTCGCTGGATAAGAGTAATATCAACTTGTTCTGACTGAGGACTTTCGCCGGCCAATTGCTGCAATAATTTTTGCACCAAAAGTTCTGCCGCTACTTTGGTATTTTGTGCAATCGTCGAAAGTGAAGGATGGCTAATGTCGGCCATCGCAATATTGTCAAATCCAACAATACGCACATCATTGGGCACACTGACATACCTTTCTTTTAACGCTTTCATCGCACCGAGCGCAACCATATCTGAACAGGCAAAGATCCCATCAAAAGTTAGACCTGATTCTCTAAGCTTTTGATTTATAATTCCATATGCGGCGTCACTGGTAATATCAATTCGAACTAGCTCCGCCTTCGCGTGGTGTGCTGTTTCGAGGGCAGCAAGAAAACCACGATACCGCTCACCCAGTTCTGCATGCGCAGGTTCGCCAAGAAACAACAACTTAGATGCACCTTTATTGAGTAAGTGCTCCGTGGCGGTTTTACCTCCAAGAAAGTTATCACTACCAACAATAGGGTAATTGCTTTGTGTTTTAGGATCCCCCCAAACTACCAATGGCGTCCCTTGTATTGCGGCTCTTTCAATTTTTTGCTGCTGCTTCCCTTGCCCAACAACAATCAAGCCGTCTGCCCTTCGACCAGAAATAAAGTAACCATGCCAATCATCTCCAGCCATATACGAATTAGACAAAAGCAGTTCATAGCCTTGCTTATTAACGGCAAGATTGATGTCACTCACCACTTTGAGCAAAAAAGGATCATCTATCGACTGCTCGGTTTCTTTTTCTAAATTAATGATAACCGCAATGACATTGGTTTTTTGCAAGCGCAACCGAGAGGCTGCTGCGTTCAAGCTAAAATTATGATCTTTAGCCAGTTTTTGAATTTTTTCGCGAGTTTCTTGTTTGATCAAAGGATTGTTATTTAATGCCCGAGAGGCGGTAGAGGTCGATACGCCAGCCAACTTAGCAAGACTTGCCAACGTTACTTTATTTCCTGACATACCACTCCTTTTGACCTTAACTACTTGGAATAAAACAGCTTCATTTTAGTGGGTTGGTGACAGATGGCAATCATTAAAACGAATTGTTTCATTTTTGTGCTTTTATGCGCAAAAAATTGTTTGCAAACGTTTGCATAAAGTTCTATTTTAAATTTAAGCCAAGTGCAACACCTCAAAAAATGAGCAATGGCTTCCCTTGAAATCCTCCACAAGGCGGTGATTTCAGGCGAGAACACTATGACAACAAAAGGGGAGAAATCCAGTGAGCAAACGTTACGCCTACACTTTGCTTGCGTCAGCAATTACGGTCGCTTTGTGCAACCCTGCTGTCGCAGAAGAGAACAAGAATAACGAAGTTGAAACTATCGTCGTCTCAGGTACACCTGGCGGTCGAGGGATCCGCAAAGTTGATGCACCTTTCGCCGTGACTAATCTTGACGCGGTGAAAATAGACAGACTTGCACCAAAAAGCACAGCCGATCTATTGAAAGCGATCCCTGGTGTTTGGGTCGAAAGTTCTGGCGGTGAGTCGGGCGCAAACGTGTTTGTTCGTGGTTTTCCAGGCGGTGGTGATGCCCCGTTTTTAACACTCAGTCTTCAAGGTTCCCCCATTTACCCTGCCCCGACCTTATCCTTCTTGGAAAACTCATCCATTTTCCGTCTGGATGAAACTATCGCCATGATGGAAGGCTTACGAGGTGGTCCAAATCCAGTTGTGTCAAATGGCCAACCAGGCCTCACTACAAATTTCCAACTAAAGCGTGGTAGTGAAGAAACAGAAGGCACCTTCAAATACACCACATCGGACTACGGATTACAGCGCGTTGACGCTGTCTTGAGTGGAGAGTTAAGCAAAGACCTTTACTTTATGATTGGCGGTTATGTAAAGCGTTCACCGGGGATCCGTGATGCCGGATTTACATCGGAAAAAGGCAATCAATTTACAATTAATCTGACAAAAGTACTCGATAACGGTGAAATTAACGTTTATACCCGTCAAACAGACGATACTGGCGCATGGTACCTTCCTACACCTCTAAACATTGAAGGTGTCGATACTGGATATACCCAACTGAGTGGGGCTAATCGTCAAGCAACGATTTACTTTGGGTCAGGTAATGAAGCGATGGAAGTTGACTTGGGCAATGGCCGTGGTTGGGATGGTCATGTCACTGGGGGAAGCATCAAGTTGACGCTAGCAAACGACTGGGAGTTTGTCGATCGCTTCAACCTCACCCAAGGTAATGCGAACACCTACGGCCTAGTGCCTGCGGGAGCGGCATCAAAGCTTAGTATGGTTGAAGGTATTGATGGACCCGTAACGAGACTCGGTCTCTGGCCTTGAATACGATGGTAACACCAACGTACAAAAATTCGGTCGTTGGGTCGTTTTAAAAGACATCGAGGCATTTACAAATGATTTGGCCTTTTCAAAAACATTCGGTGATTTGAGCAGCTCGTTTGGTATGTATACCGCAACGACCTCTGCGAAGGATTGGTGGAGTTTAGGAAATGCAGCATACCATGTGCTTGGCGGTAACAAAGAAATGCTTAACGGCATTGCGTGTAACAGCGATGTGGCAGGATGTGATTTCAACTACGATATTAACTCGACAGGCGATGCAAAAACACTCGCATTTTACATGACACATAGCTACGTAGTGACGGACCAACTTACGCTTGATCTTGGTTTACGAAGTGAAAAACATGAAGTCGATTACTCAGTAGACGAAGATTTAAACGGCACGATTGATAAAGCCGTTAACTACGATGCTCGTAAAACATCGTGGACATTTGGCGGTAACTACAAACTAGATGAACACAGTGGTTTATTTGCGCGAGTCAATAAGGGCTACAAAATGCCTTACTTTGATGATTTTCGAGATAACTTCGGCGCCTACCAAGGTGGAGAAAGTCTAATCAAAGAAGTAACACAGGCTGAAGTGGGTTACAAATACATGGGTGACAGTTCAGACTTCTTCGCAACCTTGTTTACGAATGAAGTAAAAGGCGACACATTTGTACGTAAACCAGGTGACCCCGCAGAAATTTTAACAAACGAAGCGACGGGTGTGGAGTTCGACTACAACTACAATCATGAATCAGGATTGTCGGTTAATTTGAATGCAACGTGGCAAACAACTGAAATTACAGATAGCCCGACCAATGAAGGCAATGAAGCTCAACGTCAACCCGCTTGGCAACTACGTGTAACACCTAGTTACGAGTTCGAGGTCGATGGCATGTTTGCAACTGTATACGGCACACTGAGTGCGGTTGATGACCGTTACGGCGACAATGAAAACACCGTGGTTCTTGAAGGATATGAAAAAATTGACCTTGGCTTTACTTTAGAACCATCCGAAGGTATCCGTCTACAAGTCGCCATCGATAACCTCACTGACAAACAAGGTATCACCGAAGGCGATCCACGTAATGCGGACGCTCCAAACGGACGCTATATCATGCCAAGAAGTGTTAAATTTAGCGTGGCGTATAGTTTTTAAATAGTCTGAGTAAATCGGATGTGGAAATACAAAGCATCGCCACATCCGGTGAGACTAAAGCAGTTCCCTTGAAGCAACTTTGATTATTGCGACACGAGCCGGACACAATCTCCTTGGCTCTCAAAGCCCAGCCTGATTTTTTTCTTGCTGGGCTTTTTATTCTTTAGCAACTATATATACTTGCAGCTCGATTTATTTGGTGGCAGCTATGGACCTATTATCTCTTTTCACGATTTATCCCCTTTCTTGGTCTAGTATTTTTGCAGCAATCTTGTGTGGTTCAATCATTGGTCTAGAAAGACAGTTACGTGGAAAACCCGTCGGTATTCGCACTTCATCTTTAATTGTGCTCGGCACTTACGTATTTGTGGCGATGGCCACTGCCGTTACCAACGAAAATGTTGATGCTTCGAGGATCATAGGACAAATCGTTACTGGAATTGGCTTTTTAGGTGCAGGTGTGATGCTTGCACGCGATGGTATCGTGGTCGGTGTCACTTCTGCCGCTGCAATTTGGATGCTCGCCGCGATTGGAATTTGTATTCCTGTTGCTGGAGAATGGGTTGCTATCAAAATATCCATTGTTGTAGTGGGTATTTTATACGGTGTCGATCTTTTAGAAGAAACCTTTACCTCGCTGACCCGAGGCGTTCATGCAAAATACAATGATTGGCTTAGCAAAAAATCTAAACGTAAACAGGATGACCATTTTCTAAAATAAATTGTTGTTGGTAGCTCATTAAAATCACTTGCGGTCTTTGACTTAACACGAAAAGATCGCAGGTCTAAACTCGTTACCTAGTCGTCGCTAACCGAGCTGCAAGTCCAACAAATACTAGCCCTAGCAATCCATCTGCATGACGTCCAAAGCTCAACACTCCCTTAAAGCACCGACCTGCAGCGCTAAACGCAATCGAAAATACCACGTTCATTATCAACGCAATACCACTTTACAAGAACCTGAGTATGAGTAATTGCGCCGTTATATTTGATGAAGTATGTGTAAATTGCGGCAAGAAAAAACGAAAGAACAAGAGTGCCTTTGGGTTAATCACGTTATTCATACAACCGCGATAAACTAAACGACGATAAGTTTACGGTTTCAATTGGTTAGCTTGGGCATTGATAATACTTTGTGTATGTTTATACCAAGTGCGAATGAGATTCCCCCCGAGCCACAACAAATAACACGCGCCTATCACTTTAACGGCAAGTGCTACTTTCGGCATCGTTTGCATGATTTTCACCCAAGCCAAAAGCTACAAGGCCTGTTTGCGGCAATCCGGCACCAAATATAGCTAATGAAATCGCTAATCCTGACTTAAACCCTCTGGCCGTTGAATAGCTTGAGATCAATAACAAGTCTGGACCAGGTGAAATAACGAGAAAAAATACGCTGACCAAAAAAGCGGGAGTACCGAAATGTCTATCATGTCTTACCAAGTACAGATTGAATCAACACTCAACAACCTAAGCTGCCGATTCGACTTACGTTATTCGACATCTTACCGCGCTTAAACTTTAAAACTAACCGCATTATAGGCTTTTGCAATCACCCGCAGCATTTGAATTAGATGGCTGCCAACTGATAATTTTGTAATCGTTATCCTGCCTTATCACGCCATACGTACTGCATATTTTATCAAGTTCTGAGCCATCCACTTTAATACGACTAAGTGCAACAGTAACTAAACTATAGCTATCGATGTTAACTAATGTTTTTGAACTTAAAACACGAGATTTCAGGTATTGGGCAGCGATTAGCTTTTCTCGAATATCGTGCATTACCCCATTAGCTTCAACCGATGAACTCGGCGTTAAAATGTGTTTGCCAAAGATGAATTGTGGCTGTTCAACATAGAAATGGGACAAATCTTTACCAACAGCAAAATCGGTTAAAAAGTCCTGAAGAAATTCATTTGAGGTTTGAGCGGTCGCAGTTTGGCTTAAAATCAGCGCAGCCGAAGTAAGAAGGTATTTCACGGTGAAGTCCTGGTATTGTTATTATTGTGTCGACAGCTTTAAATGGCTTATACACCATCCAATCCCAAATCAGGACTTATACTAATTCCAATTAATTAAAAATGCTCGATTTTTCGCATCCAATGCATTTCAACATTCTGCTCTTTAACGTCGCTTTTGGTTAACCCAGAAAACGAACTTAAACACTGTGATATTGTTGATGTTTGTTATGCTGTTTTAATAATTTGTTTGCGTTTTTGCTGAATCGCTCTTTTGACTTTTCTAATCAACGTTTCCGCTTGTGTTGGTTTTAATATGTAATCTGTCGCACCATATTCAATGCACGTCTTGATCATTTCTTTATCGGACTCACTGGTAAGCATAATAACGGGTATGTCACGCAATTGTTCATCACTTTGGAACGCCTGCAAAGTAGTAAATCCGTCCATGGTTGGCATATCAATGTCGAGCAAGACAATATCAGGCATCATCACCTTCGCTTTTAGTAATGCCTCTACGCCGTTCATCGCACTCTCTATACGCATCCCCCTGAGCTCAATAATGGTCGTTACGATTTTCTGAATGAGTAACTGGTCATCCGCAAGCAAAATCAGCGGCATCGAATGTTCAATTTTGGGTTTTGCTGTTTCAATCGCTTTAACAATTGTATCAAGGGCTTTGCTGTTTTCATGGTTAAGCCCATTCATACTTTCTCTAATTTCTTCTACAGGAAACTGATCAGCCAAACAATCCAGTTCCTTACTCGACAATGACTTCGTGGTGTTGTCGTAAGCTCTACGCCATTCGAGTAACGTGACATTTTCCAATAGTTGCCCTATGGGTTTCGTCACTTTATTCAATCGTTCACTTTGCGCACTCTGATGGTCAGTGAGCGAATCTTTGATCCCATCGAGTGTTGAATGAGTTGAAACAAGCTTTTCAGATAAATTTTTAACTTCTTTTTCTAACTTTATTTTTAATAAATGACACTGTAGCAGTTCGACAGCTCTGTGAACGGTCAGCGATAAATGATTCAAGTCATAAATTGGTTTCAATGTTTCATAGTGATAGAAAATATCATCGTTACACATATTGAGTGCAAGTTCGCGGTGCTGCTTTTCACAAAATAAAAGCGAAAGCTGTGGTAGTTCAACTTGTTGGTCTAGCAACGGGTGAGATGCCAGAAAATCTCTGATTTTCCGCGCCTCTTCAGGGTGATCAAAAACATAAACGTAAAGAATCGCTTCATGTTGTTCTTTGAGAATTTTAGCGAATTTACTTTGCTCTTTATTGATGTTTATAAAAAGTCGATTCCGATAACGGCTATTGAACACGTCTGCGATTTGATCGACCGTATTTTTCGCCTCATAAAGCACAATAATAGTAGGACAACAGTCAAACATACACTCCCCTTCACGCTTTACCTATTTATCTTATTCCGCATTAATTTGGAATAATTTGCTCATTGATGAGTTTCTGCTTAATGCTAAACATCATTTGTTGGGTTTCTTCAAATCGTGCTTTCGCTATATCAAGGTTACTGTGATTTGATTCAATTTCTTTCAACAACACACTTAATTTGATGGCCCCCGAAGATGCTGCTGAACCTTTGGCCCCGTGCGCTAAGCTTCGTACTTTATCTATATTTTGTTGTTTAAGTGCGTCTTCCAGTTTAACCATATCCTCTGAAACACTTTCCCAAAACATCGCAAGCACAGCACGAGTCATATCTAAATCATCGGTCCCGATGATGTTTTTGAGATGGCCAAAGTCGATAAGTTCATCCTGAACAACGTCTTTGTTATCACTTTTCGTACCACTCGAGGTAGAACGAATTTGCTTGCCTTTTAAACGTAACGCCAACACTTTTTGAAGAGTAGCCAGCTCCACAGGTTTTGTAATGTAGTCATCCATACCTGCAGCTAAGCATCGCTCCGCTTCCCCAACGACAGCATTCGCCGTAACCGCGATAATTAAAGTTTTCTCGGTACCTTTTCAACTTCTATTCTCCTTATCTCTCTGGTTAACTCAATACCGTCCATATGCGGCATATGACAATCCGTCAGAACGAGTGAATAGTGACCACTTTTCCACTTGTCCAACGCCTCTACACCATCCGAGGTCATTTCATAGCGGTACCCAAGACGACTAAGTTGTCCGGATAAAACAAGTTGATTTGTTGGCTGATCTTCCGCACAAAGTACCACTCCCTGACCGACTGACGCGGTGTCATGGCTGCTTAACCTTACCTCATCCATTTCCTTTTTAAGTATATAATTCCAATCGAACTCAGGGCTTTCTAGACCACAAAGAATGGCAACGCCAAGGATTAACTCACTCGGGCGAAGTGGATGAGTCGCTACAGAATAAGACCTTGGATGGCAATACCCTTTTTGGCCGGCTGGATCCGTTTCTAAAATTAAGTTTTTACAACGATGAGCGTTGGCGAAAGTTGACTCTCCAACCGATAAAACAACCAACTTTTCATCGGCGTCTACAATCGAATGAACATCATGTACGATGTCATCTGCTCCAAACTGGACTAACAAATCAACGCAAATGTCTTTTATATCCACGTTTACAATATCCAAAACAAACCGATGGTTTCGTAGGTTGTACTGCACTTTTTTCGCATTCGGTACAATGTGATTTGCTTGAATTGGCAATCTAAATGAAAAGGTACTTCCCTTACCAAGCGCGCTAGAGACCTTGATTTCGCCTCCCATGAGATTAATAAACGATTGGGAAATACTTAACCCTAAACCAGTGCCACCATATTTTCGCGTAGTGGAACTATCGGCTTGTGTGAATGGTTTAAAGAGCTTATCCATTTGTTCATCGGACATTCCGACACCAGTATCCGTAATTGACACTTGCCACGCTTTTTCTGCGGGTAAATAAAGCGTAGCGACTTTCACTGACCCTTCACAATCCGGTCTATGCGTAAACTTAATCGCATTTCCTAGAAGATTAAGTAGCACTTGTCTAATTCGAACAGCGTCCGCCACCATCGTCTCTGGCACATTAAAATCATGCTTGAAAAACAACTCAACCTGTTTGTTTCGTGCATTCACCCAAAGCGCATCCATCGTTTTTTCGATAAGCGTGAGCACATTGCAGTCGGTCATCTCCAATTCCATTTGCCCTGATTCAATTTTTGAAAAATCGAGAATGTCGTTGATGACCTCAAGTAAGGAAAACGAGGAATCGCGAATTGTACTCACCATCCTCATTTGGTCTTTCGACAACGTCGTTTCCCTAAGCAAATCGATAATGCCTATTACACCATTCATCGGTGTTCGGATTTCATGACTCATTGTGGCTAAAAATCGCGATTTTGCTTCGCTAGCTTGACGCGCTGCGGCAGATTCCTTTTCGAGTACCGCTTGTATGAGCCGTTCATCCGTAATATCCAGCGTTATTCCATGCACCATTTCAGGCATGCCATCTTCGTCGTATACTAAACTTGCCGCTGATTTCACCCAGTGGACACGGTTTGTAAATTGATTAACGATACGGAACTCACAGTTATAGGACGTTCCTTGGTCTATTGCTTTAGTGAGTGTTGAGCGCACCAAAGCTCTGTCGTCATCATGGATCATCGCTTGCCAGTCTTGGTCGCTCACCGACGTTGCAAGCTCAACACCATATAAACCGTACATCCCCTCATCCCACTTAATTTCACCGCTTCCGATGTTGTAGGACCAATTGCAAATGCCACCAGCATCTGAAGCTAGTCGCATTCCCATAAGCAAATCATCCCGTACTGCTTTTGCATGATTCAGCTCAGCCTCAAATTCTTTTCGGTCTGAAATATCTTCAATAATTACAATAAAATACTTTGGTTCGCCGTTGTCTTGTCTCACTAAAGAGATAGACAGAAATGCCCAAAAATCAGTGCCGTCTTTTCGATAGAACTGTTTGTCTACTGAATAGAATTTGCGGCTCTCTTGTATGAGTAAGTCAAATGGAGAGTCTTCGTCGTCTTCCGAATGTACAGCTAAATCCTGATAGGATAACGTCAAGAGATCGGCCTCAGAATAACCAAAGAGCTCACTCATCATATCGTTAGACTCTAAGATTTGACCTGCCAAGCTCACCCGTGCCATCCCAACCGCCGCTTGAGAGAATGCAGCACGATAGACGATTTCTTTTTCCTGCAATTCTTTCCGAAGCGTTATTTCTCGCGCTTTCGTGTTTTCTTGCTCGGTAATGTCTTTCACAAAACCCACAAACGCGGTGCTGTTTCCTAATTGGATATCGCCAACCGATATTTCGATTGGAAAATTACGACCTGACTTGTGTAAGCCGACCACTTTTCTGGGCTTTCCGATTAGACGCTTTGTTCCCGTAGTCATGTATCGATGGATATAGCTATCGTGAACTTCTTCGTAGGACGCCGGCATTAAAATTGAGATATTTTCTCCAATCAATTCCTCTCTAGAACGGCCAAAAATCAACTCAAGCGCTCGATTTACATCGAGCATCGTACCGGATTCGTCAATTACTACAGTGCCATCGAGCGATGTATCAAACACGCCACGCAATCTTGATTCAGAATCCCTCGTCTCTTGAACCCGAACTTCAATTTCTTTTTCTAACTGACGACGAATAGCTCGTTCTTGAAGTTTAATTTCTGTCACGTCAACTTGTACGCCAATGTAATGAGTTAGCTGACCGCTTTCCGAAAAAACAGGGTCGATATGCAGACTGTTGTAAAAAAGCGTACCGTCCTTTTTAAAGTTTTTTAGCACAACTGAGCACGCTAGTTTGTTTTTAATAGCATGCCTTAGTTGCTGTACCTCGGGTTGCTCTGTGTCTTCCCCTTGCAAAAATCGACAATTGCGCCCAACAACTTCTTCGGCGCGATAGCCAGTAAGGAGCTCAAATGCTTTATTAACGTAGGTAATCGGAAAATCTTTCTCATTCGCGCTTGCGACGATAATGCCTGTTTCTGAACTCTCAATTGCGCGGTTTTGAATGTCAATTTGAAACTGTTGCTCGTCATTCACTTTGCTCAGTTTGTCTCGCTCAATCACCATCGCTTTCAGATTTTGCAGTGCCCCCACCATTGAACCAATTTCATCTTCAGATTTGTGTTCGGGAATGGCTATCGCGAGATCTCCCGAGGCAAGTCCATTCACCGCCTTAGACAGACTTGTCAGCGGTCCAGCAATTTTCCGTGAAAGGTAAAAAGAAATCAGCGCTATCGCGACCAGCAGTAGCCCAGCCAAATAGGCTGACTCGCGCACAAGTTGATTAGACGCAGCAAAGGCTTCGTCAGTCGGAATTCGAATAAGCACAGACCAGCCAAGTCCAGGGAAATCATATGCGCCTTGTGAATGGGAAAAACCAGAAATTTGTTCCACTTTTTTACGAGTGTGTTCAGAGATTGACGATCCGGTAAGCCCAGATACAGCAAGACGCGCGCTCACTAACCCCGCATCAACTAAGTTGAGCACGCCTACAACATCAAAGTTACGCTTGTACTTTGCTGATTGTTGGCCAATTGGATCGTAATCAATAAGAATCTTCCCTTCTTCGTCAATTAACGTGATTTCTGTATTTTCCATGCCTCTAGATGACAACAGTGCGTAGGTTTCACCAACGATGTTTTCGACCATCGAGAAATCGACGATATTCACCCACATTCCCCATGGTTCCCCCTGTTCGTCTAGCAAGCGCACGCCAAAAATCATGTCGTAGCTATCAGTATTTGATTCAAATAGATCTTGCGTGGGGCCGTACACATACGTGCTTTCTATTCGATGAGGGTTAAGCGTTTGACCGGCTGATATCCCGTTAAACCACTGTGTTTTTAAAAAGTCGACTTTCGTTGCTTCAATATTCGGTAACGGTTTACCAAGCATATTGGTCGAATTAATCGCTAGGACGTTACCGTTCAAATCAATCACAGCAATGCGCCGATATACTTTGTAATTATCCACAAAAGCATTTAGGTTTTTAACTATTCGAGCGCTCACTTGTGCATCGTTAAAATTTGGCCTTTCGCGACTACCAAGAGATAAAGTAAACGCCTGAGCATCGTGATACCGCTCAAATAAGTTTCGGTCTATCAGGCGAACAAGCAATGACGCTTCACGTTGAACATTATTCGATGTGGTGCTTTGTATTGCGTTTTTACCTTGCTAAGAGAGAAATAATTCGCCGAGCAACAACGACGTGCCAAACACCAGAAAAATGATAGGTAATTTTATAGAAAAACGCATATTAAACTTCGCTACATATCATTTGAGTGGGCTTCCATTGAGCTAGTAGCTCGTCCATTTCAACCGCTTTCGAATAGTAGAAGCCTTGACCAATATGACAACCAATTGATTTTAAATACATTTCTGTATTCAAGCATTCTATCCCTTCCGCAACAACTTCCATTTTCATGGCCGTGGCCAGTTTAATACTTTGCTCAACAATTGCCGCCGACTTAGGGTTATTCAAGCAGTTAAAAACAAATTGTTTGTCTATCTTGAGTTCGTGAAATGGGAGTCGGTGAAGCTGTTCCATTGACGAATAGCCAGTGCCAAAATCATCTATAGATAATCGAAACCCCATCATGCGAAGTCTTAACATTTGTGTTGAAAGCGCGTTAGGATCATCATTTAGTGCCGTTTCCGTCAGCTCACAAATAACGCGGTTCGGGGCTAATCCTGCCATTTCAGCCTGCTCTTTTAGCCAAGCTGGGAACGAATCATCATTCAACACTTTTCCAGAAATGTTTAATGCTATTGTCAGTTCATCCATTAAATGCCCGAACCGCGTCATCTGTTCGAAAGCATCGCAGATTATGGCTCTCGTAAAACGCATCATAAGCCCCGCATCTCGTTCGATAGTGGGTATAAAACTATCTGGAAATAGGAGCTGTCCATTTACGTTTTTGAAACGAGCCAAAACTTCAAGACCCTTCAGCTGATGCTTAGTGAGGTCAATTTGCGGCTGAAAGAAAGCACAGTGATGATTATTGTCCAGTAGATTGACGATTTGTTCTTTTGTTATTTCATCAACAAATCGATTGTGCTTGAGCTGTATATGCTCACTGCCTCTGGCTAATAAGTCTTTAAGAACGCCAATCCCTATTGGCTTTTGCACACAGCCCAAAATCTCAAGCTTGTACTGACGTGCTAGATTTGTTGTCGATTCCAGTAACGCTTCATCCTCACTACTAAGGAGAACGATTAAACCTTTAAAGTCGACTGCAGCAAGATATTTCAA
The DNA here is from genome assembly GCF_017638925.1 of Pseudoalteromonas xiamenensis. Lineage (NCBI taxonomy): Bacteria > Pseudomonadati > Pseudomonadota > Gammaproteobacteria > Alteromonadales > Pseudoalteromonadaceae > Pseudoalteromonas > Pseudoalteromonas xiamenensis. The sequence continues at coordinate 322,579 of NZ_CP072135.1, read as the reverse complement.
GACCGAAAAGCCGTCTTCTACGGGCATATTCAAGTCTAAGAAAATGAGATCAAAGGCGTGTTTGTTCAAACACGCCTTTGCTTCACTGCCATTTTCTGCCTGCGCTACGTCACTGTAGCCAATGTTTCGAAGACACAAACAAAGCGTGTGCCTGACCACTTGTTGGTCATCAACGACCAAAATTGAGTTTATCGCATTTTGCACGGCGCACCTCAGACAACAGCTCCGATCCTGTTGCACTAAACGTAATGCGTGTGACATTGCAAACAATGGTACAAAAGCGCTCAACAACCCTCATCGCATTACTTGGTTATATTATGAGCTAAAGGCTACTACTCATAGGTTTAGTTTTGGGCATGCGTTTGGTCAAGGTACAACTTAATCGATTTTTTGTCGGATTTACTAAGCGTTTTTAGAATGTAATTTCTAAGTCTATAAATTTCATTTTGTTTTCAGAGATAACGGTGAAGAACACTCACAAAGTAAATTAATCATACTTAATTTAAAGTTCCCATTTTATGTATGTTAATAGCAATCAATCTCACAAGAAACTAATGATTTTGTACTACTTTTAACCTGGGAGTATTTTCATGGTGATATAAACAAAAAAACTGAACGCATTCACTGTATATTGCATTCAAAAAATGCTATTGGTATTGCTTCGCTCGCACTAAAAAAGACTCTCGGAGTAAATAAATGAAACGCTATAGCCTCGTCGCTCTCGCTGTTGTCGCCACACTTGCTGGATGTACCCCTCAACAACCGAATCAAAATCAAGAAAAAAAGGTTGAGCAATTAGCACAAGACCAGACTTTATCTGTTGACCAAGTAGTCGAACAATACACCAAAACTTTTATTCAACACGAACCAGCTTTGGCAACCTCGCTAAAATTAGATCCCGCTCAGTATGGTGAGTATGCCAATCGGCTGCCTGATTACTCCGTTGCAGGCATGCAAGCGCTACAAAACGATATGAATCGTTCTGCGGAACAATTAAGTAATCTGCTGTCTCAAAACCTAACACCTGAGCAACGTATGCACGTAAGCGTCAATGAGGTCATCGCTCGCTACTACGCCGGTGATGCTAAGTTCTCTGGCGGTTATATTGACACTTGGGGTGGTCATTTGCCTTACATAGTAAATCAGCTTGCAGGCCCACTCGTTGACATCCCTACCGTGTTGAAAGATCAACATGAAATTTCGTCTATTAAAGATGCCAAAGATTATTTAACGCGTCTTGATGGCTTTGCACTCTTAATCGAGCAAGTCAGAGAAAAGGTTGCTGATGATGCGAAACACGGCATTGTTTTACCAAAGGTGTTGTTTGGTAATACTCTCGGGTATTTAAATAATTTTAAAGCGCCGTCTTCTCAAGAGCACCCACTTGTGACCTCATTTGCAAGTCGTTTAGAGGGTGTTGAAGGCGTTAGCCCTGAAGAGCGTGCTGCGTTTGTCAGCCAAGCCGCGAAACTGGTGCAAGATAAAATATACCCTGCATTTGAGAAGGTGATTGCTGATATGCAAGTGCTTGAAACAAAAGCACCTGAAGATGTCGGAATTTGGGCGCAACCAAATGGCGCAGAGTTTTATCAGCATGAAATTACGTACTTAGCTGATTCAACGATGACAGCGGAAGAAATCCATCAAATTGGTTTAGACGAGGTTACGCGAATCAACAAACGAATGGATGAAATTCTTAAAGCCAACGGTTTAACGGAAGGCTCTGTCAGTGAGCGCATGCAAAAACTGAACTACGATCCTCGTTTTATCTATGAAGACAATGACGAAGGTCGAGAAAAACTACTTACCTTCTTGCGTGGCGAAATTGAAACAGTAAACAAAAAAGCACCTAACTTTTTCTCTACGTTACCTACTCAGCAAGTTGAAGTTCGTCGTATTCCTAAAGCTGTAGAGGCTGGTGCTCCAGGAGGCTACTACAACGGCCCTTCACTTGATGGTTCACGTCCTGGCGTATTTGCTATCAACTTAAAAGACATGAATGCGGTACCAAGCTTTACGCTGAAGACGCTTACATATCACGAAGCAGTGCCAGGACATCACTTCCAGATTGCGCTAAACATGCTCCAAACGGAAATCGGCCTAATGCGCCAAAATGCCTCGTTTAACGCGTTCATTGAAGGTTGGGCGCTCTACTCAGAATTAGTTGCGTACGAGATGGGTATGTATGAAAACGACCCATTTGGCGATCTTGGTCGTCTGCAAGCTGAGGCTTACCGTGCAGCACGCCTTGTTGTTGACACTGGCCTTCACTTTAAAAAATGGACTCGCCAGCAAGCTATTGATTATTTTGCAGAAGCAACGGGTTCTGCGATGAGCGATGTTACCGCAGCAATTGACCGTTATATTGCGTGGCCAGGACAAGCGCTTGGTTATAAACTTGGGATGTTGAAATTCTTAGAACTAAGAGCGAAAGCACAAAATGCTCTTGGCGATAAATTTGATATCAAAGCGTTCCATGATTTAATTTTGTTGAAAGGTGCAAGACCGATGTCAATCGTTGAAGACGATGTAAATCAATGGATTGCAGCAACTAAGTAATCAAATATAACGCAGCGATAACGACCTATAAAAAGTAGGTCGTTTGATATTAGTTTAAGTCAGGAATTCTCCTGACTTTCTTATTTATGTTCGAAAGCAAATAGGTGCAAGTTAAATAATCATCACCATTTGCAGGTCTGGTTTACACACAATGTGGGGGCGCACCTACACATTCGCCATTTGGGTTTAGGGATTAAAGATGAAAAAATTATCAACTCTGTCTGTTGTCATGGCTGGTTTATTCTGCGCAAGTTCGTTTGCTAACCTCTCAAAGCAAAGTACAACGATCGCCGAATATGCGGTACAGCAATATCAATCAACACAAATCCATACCCTTGCGAACTTAGTATCTTTCCCGACGGTAAATAAAGAAGGCATAGATACAACGCAAAACCCTGATTTCATTGGCTTTAAATCGCTAGTCAAACTTAAGGCGGCTGAGCTTGGATTTCATTATGAAGATCATGGACATGTTTTGCTCATCAGTTATGGCAACCAAACTGATAAAGTAACCGTTGTCACACACGGAGATGTGCAACCAGCAGATGCCAGCAAATGGAAAAAGAGTCCTTTTTACCTCGATGCAACCTCTGAACCGGGTAAACTAATCGCGCGGGAACCGAAGATGATAAAGGGGCTATTGCAACAGCGCTTTACGCTATGAAAGCGATTAAAGACAAAGGCCTTGTGCTTAATAACAAATTGGAACTCATGATCTATCTCGCTGAAGAGTCAGATTGGGACCCAATAAAAGCGTTTTTGAAATCCTATGATCAACCCAAATATGCCGTCACGATTGATGCAAGCTACCCAGTTGTTGTGGCAGAGAAAGGTTGGAGTTTAATTGAGTCCACGTTTATCGGCGAAAAACAGACCAATGGAATTTTCGTTTCCCAGTTAAAAGGTGGATCATTTAAGAGCCAGATACCGGAAGACGCAAGTGTAGTTTTGCACAATGCGGATGCTGATTTGCTCCAGCAACTGGAACAGAAGGCAAACCAATTTAACAAGGTTAAAATCCAGTTCAAGCCTTTAGATTCGGGCACTTTAATTAGTGTAAAGGGGGTTTCCGCTCATTCTTCTGAACCTGAAAATGGCGTAAACGCAATTGCACATTTAGGTGCATTGTTTCATGGTGTTGATCTTGGTTTGAATAGTGAAGGACAAGCACTTAAGTTTATTGCGGATTTACTTGGCACTGATATTCATGGTGAACAGTTTGGCAACATCGCCTACTCCCACGACTTTATGGGTCTCTATGACTGTGGCTCCAACACTACTTGCGGCCAAAGATAATAGTATTACGCTGTCGATTAATCTTCGTCGCCCAGCCGGTAAAACCGCAGAACGACTAGACACGGAAATCCACACCGCGATAGACGCTTGGCAAAACCATTATCAGGTTTCACTTGCTCACCTTGAAGTAGAACTAGGTGACCCAATGCTTTTAGATGGCGCACCGCATGCAGAAAAGTTATTGGATATCTTTAAGCACTATACCAATGACCAAAGTGCAGGATTTATCTCGATTGGCGGTGGTACAAATGCCAAGTTGTTTGACAATGCCGTTAGTTTTGGCCCGTCTATGCCTAACGCCAAATATACTGGGCATTCGGAACATGAGTTTATAACCGTGAAACAGTTAGAGCTCAACTTACGCATGTACACCGCTATGATGATTGAATTAGGTAACATGTAATCAACGACTTTGTTGCCAGCTCTGTGCTGGCACAAGCATACTTTCTTACAATTTCCAGATTGGGCTACGATTCGTATTGCATTAAGGTATTGAATGTCAAATCACGGTTAACGCATTCCCACCATAGTAGGGCCTGCTCTAGCCGTGAACAACCATTAAAAATTCAAAAGAGGCTCATTATGTCGTCGAAATGGCAGTGCCCAAAGTGCCAATGCAAAGAATATGAAGTCGATACAATTGCAACAACCGGTAGCGGCTGGTCAAAAATCTTTGACATGCAAAACCGAAAATTTACTGCTGTGACTTGTGCACAATGCACGTATACCGAGTTTTATAAAGGCAGTACATCAAAGCTTGGTAATATTTTTGATTTTTTTACTCAGTAGATTGCTGCATGGAAGCACAAGCTCATTGACCGCAATTTACATGTTCAACGCTTTGCAGATGTAGCCCCAAATATTCCATCGTCAAACGAATGCTATCGACAAAACAATCAGGCGCATCTGAACCACTAGACGTGGATAAAATTGAGAATGCCTTGCCTCGCCATGTTCTTAGGATTGGGCGTAATGTTTCATCATCCATGAACTCAGTGACACGCTCAAAGAAACATTTTAAGGTCGCGGTCATACTGTACCAATAAATCGGTGATGCAATCACGATATGGTCAAAGGCAATGAGCTTTGTTAATAGTTGGCGAAAGTCATCATCGCGGTGAGAATGGGTATAGCTATATCTGCCAATAGCGAATTGATCTAGGTAGATTAACTCCGCGTTCAATCGTTTTGCGATTTGGTTTGCGGCCTTGCCGGTATTTCCATTCTCTCTGGCGCTTGAGAAGAGTACGACTGTTTTCATGTTTACTCCTTTGTGTAAAATCGAAGTACACTGTAAAACCTTAACTTAAGTTTAGGTCAACTGATGATTTGTGATTCTGCGGCTATTTTTAAACGAAACAACGCAAACGCACTCAACCCTCTTGAGGTTTTGTTAAACTCACAGGCAGCGGTTTATAAATAGGAAGAACGTTTACCATGTCAGATAAACCCATCCTTGAAGCCAACTTAAGCGTTGGCCAAGTCGCAAAACGTGCCGCCGTAGCGGTATCCGCTTTGCACTTTTATGAACAAAAAGGCCTTATTCGCAGTTGGCGAAATTCAGGCAATCAACGCCGCTACAAACCCGATGTGCTAAGGCGTGTTGCCGTCATAAAAGCCGCACAAAAAATGGGCATTACACTGGAAGAAATTAAAATCACGCTTTCAACATTGCCCGAAAACCGTACGCCAACCAAAAAAGACTGGGCACTTATGTCGACAAAGTGGCAAGCTCAACTCGATGAACGGATTGCTTACATGCAACGTGTACGTGATTTGGTTGATGGTTGCATTGGCTGTGGTTGTTTATCGATGACCAGTTGCCCGATGTACAATCCAGATGACATTATGGCAACAGCGGGTGACGGGGCGATATATTTAGAAGCTCCGGACAAAGCCTTAGCCACAAAACTTTGCTATGATAGCGAAAACAAAATAGGAACAAACAACAAATGAAGAAAGCCACACTCTGTTTGGCGCTTGCCGCGGTACTCGGCCTTGCCGGTTGCCAATCTACTTCAACCGATACTGCCACGACTACTTCTGTCTCTTCGGTTTCTCAAGATCAGGCTTTTAGCCAGTTCTCAGCGCAATTCATTGAAGATCTTTGGAAACAACACCCAGAAGCTTCCTCATGGGCAGGTTATGGCAAATATGACGACATCATTACCGTTCCAGATGACGCATCACGTGCGAGCAATCGTGCATTTGTTGAAGCACAATTAGCCAAATTACGTGCCTTCAATTTAGATACATTAAGCAACGCAAACAAAATCGACTATCACTTAATAGAGAACAGCTTGCTTGAGAGCATTTGGGAAGACGAAAAATTTAAATCTTATGAGTGGGATCCTTCGTCATATAACGTAGCATATGGGTTTGCAAATATTCTAAATAGTCGATTTAAATCTCTCGATGAGAAATTCAATTTAGTCCTTGCAAGACTCCAATATGTTCCAGCGTATTATGCTGCGGCAAAAGCGAACATTAAGAAACCAACGCTTGAATTCACTCAACTGGCTATTGCTCAAAACCAAGGTGCATTCAGCGTACTAACGGATGAATTGTTGTCGCAACTCGCAGAAACAAAACTCAGCGCAGACGAAAAAACGCTGTTTAAGACGCGATTTGCAGAGGCAAAAGCCGCCATCAATGATTACATTGATTTTCTGACAAAACTCGAAAGTAACCTTGCCAAAAATGGCGATGCACGTTCCTTCCGTATTGGTGAAGCACTGTACGAAGAGAAGTTCGCGTTTGATATCCAATCTGGTTACACCGCAAAACAAATGTATGAGAAAGCACTTGCAGATAAAGCGCGAGTAACCGCGGAAATGATTAAAATCACCGATACTCTTTGGACGAAATATTTCCCAAACACGGCTCGCCCAGCAAATGATACACAAGCTATTTCAAGTTTGATTAAGCATTTGTCCGTACAACACGTAAATCGTAATGATTTTGTTGACGAAATTAAAAAGCAAATTCCAACGCTCGAAAAATTCGTTATCGACAAAGATCTAATCAATCTAGACCCAGAAAAACCACTTGTAGTGCGTGAGACACCAGAATACATGCGTGGTTTCGCAGGCGCTTCAATTAGTGCTCCTGGTCCATATGACAAGAAAGAAAACACGTATTATAACGTTTCGCCTCTGGATGGTATGAGCGACGAACAAGCCGAATCATACTTACGTGAATATAACCACTGGATTTTACAGATCCTGAATATTCACGAAGCGGTTCCAGGCCACTACACACAGTTAGTGTATTCAAACGAGTCTCCTTCGCTTATCAAAAGCTTGTTCAGTAACGGTGCAATGGTTGAAGGTTGGGCTGTGTATACCGAACGTATGATGCTCGAAGAGGGTTATGGTGATTTTGAGTCGAAATGTGGCTCATGTATTACAAGTGGAACTTACGCGTTATCTGTAACACAATTCTAGATTACAGCATTCATGTCAATGGAATGACCAAAGAGCAAGGCTTAGACCTACTAATGAATGGCGCATTCCAAGAACAAGCTGAAGCGGAAGGTAAATGGCGTCGTGCCACACTTAGCCAAGTTCAGTTGACGAGCTATTACAGTGGTTACCGTGAAATTTATGATTTCCGTGAATCACAAAAACAAAAGCTCGGTACTGAATTTAACCTAAAGAATTTCCATGAAGAATTCTTAAGCTTTGGCAGTGCCCCTGTTAAGTACATCAAACAATTGATGCATTAATCTTCTTGTGTGCAAATATCGTTGTATTTGCACACTTCCTTCCTGCCACTTGTATCAACTAAGCCGCCGTTGAGATTGCATGCCTAATTTGTGCAATATCTAACTTGATGTTTGCCAAAAAGAAACCTCTAACGCGATTACGTTATAGGGCAATGACGACCTAATCTTTCCCTTTTCAACTTAGGTTAACTAACTAATAAAGTTAATTTTTATGATTTACAAGTGACCTATTGCCATTCAGAGAATAGCGACTAGGCTAACTACTATAGCCTTCTTTAGTCTGCGATATTGAATGTCTGAACTCAGGAAACTCGTCTTGTTTGGTTTACTTGTGATTTTATTCGCGAGCACGGCGACGTTCATTTCGCAAAAATACTACAACTCCGTAGACAGAGATTGGCAAGAATTTTCTGAAAAAACGGTTAGAGCATATGTACTCCATGCTACGCTAATCGAAGAATTAGGTTACGGTGGGTTCATTCATCATTTCAAGAATTTAGTGCTCAGGCACGACATAGACTACTATGCCCCTAAAGCACAAAAAGCCATCGAAAATGCGCTCGCGATAATCAATGAGATGCGTGAATTAGGTGAGTACGACGAGAAAAATACGCAGTCGTTAACCGAAACATTAGACCACTATTTGCATAATTTACTAACAGCACAAGCACTGATTCGCCAAGGAAAACCAATTTCAGAGGTCGACAAATTGGTTAAAGTGGATGACACCGCCGCGTCTGCCGCCCTCAATCTATTTAATGAACAGATGAATCAAAAGTTAGCGCAAAAAAAAGAACTTCTTCAAAATGACTTCAGACGCGCTTTTTACATCCATATTGGCAGCATTTTACTCTTTATCATTACTCTCATTGTGTTCATCTACAAAGTGGTGCACAGCTACCTTGCGCAAAGTCGTTTAGCGAAAGAGGCATTGGCGGCATCTAAAGCAAAATCCGATTTTTTAGCCAATATGAGCCATGAGATCCGAACACCAATAAACGCCATATTGGGGACATTGCAAATTTTGGATCGCGATTTCCCAGACTCTGACCATAATCCACTCATTAAAAGTACGATATATTCCACCAAGTCTCTCGTGACCATTCTCAATGATATTCTCGACATCACCAAATTCGCCGACAAACAGCTCATCATTGAACACGTACCATTTTCGTTACGTCGTATCACCGAGTCTATTGAATCAGACTATTTGCCAATCGCCATTGAAAAATCGATTCAATTTGAAGTAAATGTTGATCCTGCTCTGTTCGACAGTCGCTTAGGTGACCCCGTGCGCGTCAGGCAAGTGCTCCTAAACTTAGTGTCTAACGCAATTAAATTTACTGAATTTGGTTCTGTTGCACTTAATGTATATCGAAAAAGCGAGAATCCTGATGTTGATGTCGTTTTTGAGATAAAAGATACAGGCATTGGCATGAATTCTGAGACGCAAAATCGACTGTTTAAACGATTTACACAAGCTGATAGCTCAACAACTCGCCGATATGGAGGTTCTGGACTTGGATTAGCAATATCCAAATCGCTCGTTGATCTGATGAAAGGCACAATACACGTTCAAAGTAGACCCAATTATGGCACGACAATGACCGTGACCATTCCACTTTTCCCATCAGAAGAAGAGCTTAACCTTATGTCTCAAGGCGCTTCGCAATGTCATCTCGATTTGACTGACCGAGTCATTCTAATTGCCGAAGACAACCCTTTAAACGCGCTCATTTATCGCTCTATGTTGTCTCCGACTAAAGCGACTATTCAGGTCGCGGAAAATGGTCAAGAAGCTGTCGCGTTATTTGAATCATTAGACCCTGACATTATCCTGATGGATATCCAAATGCCTGTCATGGATGGCATTGAAGCCTGTCGACGAATTCGAGAGAAAAATGCCGCAGTACCAATCATCGCGGTAACAGCTAACGTCATGATGGAAGACATCGAAACGTATGAACAAGAAGGCTTCGATGACCATGTTGGCAAACCGCTTGAACTGACTCTCTTGCTTGGCACTATTGAACGATTTATCAAAACAGAACCTGCAGAGCTAAAATCGTAACCAAAGAATCATCGCTCATTGGTCCTTTTCTTGTCTCTCAACAATTTTGCGCTTTATCAAAGTTCCAACAAATTTGGCGTGTCTTTTCAACTTAAAACCCTTCAACGATTGCGAATTTGATTGGCAATATTGTGGTTTCAATGCCATTTTGTTATCGTGCACACAGAAGTAAGGACGACCTTACCGCTCAACCTCATAGGGGACGGCCCCAACCAGTTTATTTTGGAGGCCGACTTGTCTAGTTATATCTATCTTTTTCTTGCATCACTCTTTGAAGTACTTTGGGTTTTCTTTCTAGGTAAATCCGATGGTTTTGCACGTATTTCACCCGCACTCGTGGCTCTTTTCTGTATGGCACTCAGTTTGTTGCTGTTAGCACAGGCAACTAAAACTTTGAGCATGGCATTTGCCTATGCGATTTGGGTAGGCTTGGGCATTTTAGGAACCGCTCTTGTGCAACACTTTATTCAAGACCAACAACTTAAACCGCTTGGTTGGGTTTGTTTACTCGTAATAACCATTGGCCTCATTGGATTACAGATGAGCCAATCCACACCCACTACCTTGGATTAATACAATGCGTAAACACACATTATTTCTGCTTTTCAGTATGTTTTGGCTGAACATAGGCAATGCCGAAACGACGAACGTCGACGAAAATCAGCGTCGACATGGCATTCATGGTATGTTGCTCTTTTCGGATGGCGAACAGCTTTATGCTTCACATTTGCCGATGTTCCATAAGCCGCATGATGTTCAGATTGTTATGGCTGTAAATTTCGCAGACCAAGCGCTAAATTCACAACTCGTCTCGCAACTTGCAACGGGAAATTATTGGACTTTAGAACCTGAGCGGTTTGACCTTTCAAAACTTGGCACGAGCCTACCAGATGCTATCCACTCTTTTACCGCAGACGTCTATGCAAACCATTTCGAACGTGGGGGTACGAAAGCGTATGAAGGAAAGCAACTTATTGTTACCAAAACGGTTTTCCGACAAACATTATCTGAACAACCAGCAAACAAAGCTGCTTTTTTTCTAGTTAATCAAAAAGAACGATCAACGTTGTATTACTTTCATGCGATTGAAGGTCGACCTGACTTTGACGCATTAGTCGCAATACAACACGCTGCGTTTGAAAAGCGAATGATCCCTACGGAGTTTGACATGCCGAAGCGACAGGATTTTGTAACGCGTCAAGAACTTGCAAACACGTTAGCGATACCAAAAGACGCTATACGGCTTGTTTATTTTGAAACTGGCGATTTGAAATAAGCATCACAAACACAGGCTCGCGTCGAGTTTAGCTTGCCAGTATTTCAGAATTCCGCTTAAATAGAGGCTCTTCTTTGAAGGACATTACATGATGAGAGCCTTTTTATTCATTGTATTATCCGCCCTATTCAATTCGGCTCATGCCGACACATTGAAACCCTTTACATCCGATGGTTGTAGTATTTTTCCAGACGGTACGCTTGCTCACAAACAGCTTTGGCTTTCTTGCTGTACCGCGCATGATTTCGCTTATTGGCAAGGTGGTACATACGATGAGCGACTACAAGCAGACGAAGCATTAGAGTCCTGTGTGGCACACGTCGGCGAGCCAGAAATAGCAACTCTTATGCTGGCTGGTGTGCGCGTCGGCGGCAGTCCTTATCTCCCTACTTCATTTCGATGGGGTTATGGTTGGTCTTACCCACGTTTGTACAAAGCACTCACTGAAGAAGAAAAATCACAAATCGTGTTGTTACAGCAAACGCCTCTCCTAAAGGTCAGTATCGGTGAGGATTAACGTTTTCATGGTTGCCAATTACAGAGCTCTCGTTGCATGAAAGCGCGTTCGCACAAGCCGCAATAAAGCGTAAAAATCGAATAGCAAGCGCCTCTTTTCAGTCCGAAAAAAGCCCACGATTGTGGGCTTTGAGTTGTTTCATCATAGTGAAACTACGCTAGTTTCAGGTTTAAGCCTTAGAGAAAAATCCTCGGTTTAGTACCTGACCTTCTTTCATAACGCGTTTACCTAAGCACCATACATCGGTTAATTCGAACGTGGCCATGTCTACTAAAATCAAGTCTGCATCACTCCCTTTGGCGACGTGTCCTTTTGGCAATCCCAATATGTGAGCAGGGTTTTGTGTCACACTTCGAATTGCAATTTCAACGGGCACCTTAAATTCGATGATAGCTTGTCGCAACGATTGAAATAACGCCTGTTCGTCACCCACCTCAAATCCGACCAACTGATTACGATTATCGTAAATGGGTAAACTCGCATGACCATCCGAACTCATCGTTAGCTTATCCACCGGAACTCCTTTCTCAAGGCAATACGCTAATGCTTCTGCCGCAGCGAGTTCACCATTGGCTAAATCGTAATCCGTTGTACTCGCCGTAAAATCAATAGTTCCACCACGTTTCGCAAATTCAATCCCTGCAAGCAACAGGTCTGAATTACGATTAATGTGCGTAGGGTAAAATTGGTCAAGAGGAAGCTCACTTGTTTTCGCCACCTCAAGCAATAATGACAAGTGGCCAACACCCGAACCTACATGCACACTTACCGTTCCTCGTTTTTTAGAAAGTAAGCCCGCAGTGCGCGCCTCAGCGGCAATTTTAGTCAATTCCTCAATGGTCGGCTGACGACCTCGATGATCAGCAATAGCGACTTCTCCCACGCCTATGCATTCCTCAATAAACATAATGTCGTGGCTTATAGATTGGCTTAGTGTTTTTATTGGCACGTGATATGAACCAGTGTGCACGAATGCGTTGAGTCCCTCTTGTTTTAGGCCTTTCGCTTTCGCCACTAAATCGGCATGTGTACGACTAATATCATCAGTACCTAATGCTCCAACGACGGTAGTGATCCCTGCAGAAAACGCGTCTGCTACATTCATTTCAGGTGTGCGTGAAGCAAATCCTGCCTCTCCGCCTCCACCACTTATGTGCACTAAGGAATCGACAAGCCCTGGAAACAAATAATTACCCTGCGCGTTGACTACTTCGACGTCAACGTTAGTGTCAAGCGTAATTGAGTCTTCAATCGCAATCACTTTTCCACCCGCAAGCAACACCTCTTTTACCCCAAGTGGAGCTGGTGCAAATACCGTTGCACCTCGAATAATTGTAAGCATAATTCTCTATTGATATTGTATAAACTGAGCAAAAACCATAAACGCAATTGACGCAATAAATAGCATCAACATTAAGCGCCAAATAACCTTGAACCAGTCGCCCCACGCAAGATTGGTGACACCAAGACACCCAATCAAGCTTGCCGATGTGGGGATGATGATATTCGTAAGTCCATCACCTAATTGAAATGCTAAGACCGCCGTTTGTCTAGAAACACCAATCAAGTCAGATAGTGGTGACATAAGCGGCATTGTAATGGCCGCTTGACCCGACCCCGAGGAAACAAAAAAGTTAAATGCCGATTGGAAAACGTACATCGCGACAGCGGCTACATAGTCAGGGACTAATGTAATTAACGACGCACAATCGTACAAAAAGGTATTCAGCATAGAAGGCGAATGGAGATCTGTGCCGCCAAGCAAAATAACTAACCCTTTGGCTAACCCAACTAAGAGCGCCGCGGGCAGTAATTCCGCGCTACCATGCTTAAATGCATCGACCGAGTTTTGAACTGTCAATCGCCCACCCAATTTTGCCACAAACGCCACTAGCAGACCGAGAACGAAGAATTGAGTTGCAATTTCGGGAATATAATAGCCCTTGACCGTTACACCATATACAACCCAGACAAGACACAGTGCAAATACACTTAATATCACGGTATCCAATCTTTGCATTTGAACAGTCGATGCAGCAGTTGATACGTCACGATGAACTTGCCTAATTCGCTTGGCGTAACTCAAGCTAAACCACAGAGCAATCGTATTGAGCACAACAAACGACACGACTCTCAGCCATGCGCCTGAGAACAGCGGGAGGTCAGCAATACCTTGTGCAATCGCGATACTAAATGGGTTAATGGGTGAAGTCGCAAACCCAATTTGAGTTGCAACATAGGTAACCAACACGGTAACTGCGGCGTCATAACCTAACTGTCGGAGAATAGGAAAAAGCACAATACAAAATGCAATGGCCTCCTCACCCATGCCAAAAATCGCGCCTCCTAGGCTAAAAACCAGAAAAAGCGCAGGCAGAAATACCCAATCCAACGTTTTGGTCTTATCAATAAGTGCCATCATGCCATTTTCGATAGCGTTGGTCTTCATCACGACACCGAATGCACCGCCAGTGATGAGAATAAACGCAACCACGCCAATAGCTGCACCATATCGGTCGCCACTGACTAATCCTTCAAAAAGAATATTGAATAGGCCGCGTCCCGATTCTGTGACAAACAAGCCGACTGGACTTGGGTTTTCAGCACGGACGAAATCAGAAAGCTGTATTAAACTTCCTTCCGTGTTTGGCGAACTAAACGACCCTGGAATAACAAAATAAGAGGCAATCGTTGTCAGTAGTGCCAAACCTAACAAGATGACGAACGCATCTGGCATTGAAATTGTTTTTTTCATTTTAGACTTATTTTTTATATTCAGTGTAACGAGTATTTAATGTCACACATTATCATGTACTTATACTATTGAAGTTCAAGTTTCTACTATGTAAGCAATACATGCCCTAATCGCCTATAAAGGCCCTAGATTTAGTGTACTAAATGGTCGGTACTCTACTTTGGCAAGTTAAAAACGATAATTCAATCCCACTCGATAGGTCGCACCAAACGCATTATGGTTTATTGAGTCAAAACCTCTTGCACTGCCATAAACTCTTGGTGGTGCTTTGTCGAACACGTTGTCCATTGCAACGTTGATGTGCAACTGCTCTGAAAGTGATGCTCCCACTCTAATCCCTACGGTTGTCCAGCTCGCTACATTACGGACGTCATGTTCATCCAATAAACCCAAGCTATTTAGTTCATCAATTTCTCGCCCACGCAATCCCTCGATATCATCGTCATATCCATCAATGTAATTGGCAAATACGCTGACATAATAGTCGTTGACGTCATAATTCATCTCAACCCGCGCAATGTTTTCAGGGTATCTAAACGACCCCACCAATTCTTCCTCAGAATCAGTGCCCGGCTTGTTACGTTGATAAGCCAAATAATGTGTCATGTCTAGGCTGAGTTTGAGTGAGCTTTGGTCGAATCGCCAACGCTGGTCTAATTTCAAATCGATCCCTTTGATATCTTGGCTTCCCGTATTCTCTAGTTGAATGACATGGTCACGGTAAAGCTGCAAACTTTGATTACGCGGGTCAAATTGCGTAACGTAACTTGCTAGTATTTCATTGAGTCTCAGCGCCTTGTTGGTCAATTCGCAAACCTTGATTGTCCGTTACCGAACACACATCTTCACCAAATGAAATGCCCATTTCACCATCGGGCACAAGACCACAATGCCGGAGTGTTGCATCCGAAATGGCTCTTCCGAGCACGGCTGTCATATTGGTATCAATGACATCTGAATAATCGAATTGCCAATAATCAACCGTGAGTGTTGTTTCAGTCGTCGGACTCCAAGCAAATCCAAGCGAAATAGATTCTGATTCTTCCGCATTTAATTGGCTATTACCTAACTCCAATGAATTGACCGTTACAAGCGTACCATCACCTTCACAGAACAAATCAGCTACTGCCTGATTGGCTCCACAATCAAAGGTTGAGGTTGTTGTTCTCAGCTTTACACCCGCTTGGGTAAGCGACGGTGCACGAAAGGAAGTTGCCCACCCAGCTCGGACTAACATCGTTTCATCCAAGCGATAGCTGGCTGAAATCTTTGGATTGAATGTCGACCCGAAATCGTCGTAATGATCGAAACGACCAGCCAATTGCAGCTCTAGCGCGTCTGATACTGGGATATAAAACTCAGAATAAGCGCCGAATTGTGTTCTTTGCGCATTCGCAATACTTGAACCAAATCCAAATACATCCACTAAATAGCCGTTGTTTGCATCTGCTACAGCATCTGAGGAAGGAATATCGGACAATTTTTCCTTACGCACTTCCAGACCAAATGCTGCGCGAACATCAATATCATTTACCTCAAAGAGCTCACCACTGATATTTATATCCGCACCAAACACTTCACTTTTCCCACTGCGCGTAGGGTTCGCGGCCGTCAATGCAAGAACGGCGTCGTTTTGCGCATCGTTTACTGCAAATGGATTGTAAAATGGCAATAGATTCCCGCCATTACACGATGCGACTCCATCAACCAAAGACGCTATCTCACCGGTTGAACACAGTTCACCTGAAAGGGCTGCATGAAATTTATAGCGATTGTAAATTCCCGCAACCGCCTCTTGCTCTGATTTAGATTGAGAATAGGTTAAGCCTGTTTCGTAATTCCAATCACCCAAATACCCTTCCAACGCAACGACAAGTCTTAGGTTCTGCGATTCCACTTCGACAGTTCGTGGAGCATCGAACCGAGCATCAAATGCGAATCCCCAGCTTTCTTGCCCGAGATACGTTGAAAATGGGTCAATATACAGGGAGGACAACAGTGGATTTTCGCCATTTTCGTCATCGAAAATAAACAACGCTTCTTCTGAGACAAAGGGGCCTTCAGAATCATCCAGTTGATTAATCGTCGCGGGGCTTGAATAGGCTGTAGACTTAGTTTTACTGTAGAAAAAGTCACTTTTAAGGCGATGCTCTCCAAACGTTTGGTTGAACATAAATCCCGCTGAAACACTTTCAAATGGTGGACTCAGTACATCGTCTTCGTTTGGATAGTATGCACAGATATTTTCGCTATACTCCGTTGTTACCAATGCGCTTTTGCAACTTGGCGCCGCGAGTTCATTGCCATCTTGGCTACTGTAATAATAAATGTTTGGCGTATTACTGAGCTTAGGTAAATACGAATAGCTGTTCACTAAACTTGGGTGACGTGTATGCGACCGGTCGGAGGCATTTAATTGATTACGCTTAAAATAATCCGCAAATACCGTTAAATTTCCATGCCCTAATTCAGTGCCATAAAGTGCATTAAGCTGAATTTTCCCCTCATCAGACTGGGCAAAGCTATCGCCATAGGAAATATCGAATTCTGCCCCATCATAATCTTTTTTAAGTATGTAATTAATCACCCCTGCAACGGCGTCAGCACCATAAATAGCGGACGCACCGGTTGCCAAAATCTCGACTCGTTCAATCGCAGATAATGGAATCGCATTGATGTCGACAAAGTTCTGCGTTCCGGCAGCGAAAGAACTGGGTGCTACACGACGACCATTGATGAGCGTTAAAGTCGCAGAAGGTCCCATTCCTCTCAAACTTGCTGCTGCTTGCCCAGCGGGTGTGGACGTAGAGGTACTGCCACTTTCAGAGGTTGAAAACGTACCGCTGCCGCCTTTAACCTGCGATAAGGTTTGGAGCAGTTCATAAACGGTATTTGCACCTGTCCGTTTAATCGCGTCACTGTCCAGAATCGTAATTGGCTGCGTTCCCTCTAAATCCACCCCTTTAATTCGGGACCCTGTTATCTCAATTTTTTCTGGTACCGCTGGCAAGTTGCCGGAATCTGTATTTGCTTGCGTATTCACACTGAATGCAAGTGCTATTGCGACGGATATTTTGTTATACATTGCTTCACCTAACCTGTTTATTTTGGTCGGTGGATGACTTGCGTATATTACAAAGCGTTTGACTCAAACACTCTAAATGACCGCAATATATTACCAATTTTATATTAATATCAAATTTCAGGCGCAAAAAACCACACCTTTAAATGCAAAATACATTTAAAATCGATTTAAATTTTGAAAATTAAAATAAAATCGACACGCGTGTTTCGCAAATGCAAATACGAAGTCACGTCACCGATGATAGTTATTATTTAGATAAAAAAGGTGGCTAATAAAAATAGACTAACCACGGCTAAGCCGTGTATCTACTCATTGAACCATTCTGACAGGTAATGAGGTGTGTAGAAGTAATGTGTTAGGGAGTGTGCCTTTTTTAACATTTCTACATTCCAGATGGACTTTGACAATGCAAACTAAAGCATGTTAGTTTGCTCCTGATTGTATTCATTTTTGTTATAGCACAGTATTTTTTATACTGACAAGCGTTATTTTAAATTACCTAATTGTGGAACATTTAAATGAATACATTTTCCCTTCGTTATATTACGCCCTGCTTTTTTGTTGTGTTTTACTCAAGTATCTCTCAAGCGCAAGAACTCATATTAATTGGTGGCGCGCTTAAAACTTGCTCGAGCTTCAGCCCGGACTATTGCCTCGAATCAACTACTTTTCCAAATGACGCACGATCAACAACCTTATTTGAAATTAACCAACAATCACTCAACCGACTCGCACAGCGTTGGCCACAGGATAACCGAAGCCCAGAACTCCTTTCTGTACTGAAAGCACTGGAAATCGCTGACTCAGCCAAGCGCTATCGCTATACCGATCTCGTTAGGCTTTTAGACACCGAGACACTAAATTTAAAAGAGACTTTGTCTTCCAAAGAATGGGCTGTCTTACTGGACACGCTGGAGGTCTCTCCTTTAGCCGCGAATGGACAACGACAACAAGAAATCGTGCGAGCAAAGCAAACCGATATCGCTGGCAGTAAAGCAATTCTCGACTACGTATCAAACACGATACGTGCAACACCTACCAAGCACTATCTTGCAATTACCGCATCGTCAAGGGACCCCTATGAAGCCTCGGATTTCTATGCCAACTTGTTTGACGAATATGGTTTATCTGGCCAATGGCTTGCGTTAACACCAGCACTAGCAAGGGCCGTAAGCAGCGGTAAATGTGATTCGCTGCCAGAACTGCGCAAACAAATGACCCAAAGTGAAACTAGAGAACGTGTTTACCCAGAACGAACTCGGCAAGAGCAACTGTTGTGCTCGAAAGGCATTAGTGCTCTGATTGCAAAGATTAAATCAGTGGACACCGTGATCTTTAACGGAGGCGATCAATCCCTGACAAAACAGGTAATGTATGACCCTTCTGGGCAGGCATACCCTTGGCTAGAAGCGCTTCAATCAAGACCCGTGATTATTGGAACAAGCGCTGGTACCGCAATACAATCTGGTGGCGTGAATCACTTTGGTCAAGTTCCGATGATCACCAATGGCACAAGCCAATCGGCTCTCGAATTCGGGGCGTTTGAACAAGCGCCACCGGACTCTGACTGCGCTGAGTTCAATAAATGTAAGGATGATAAAGCAAACCGATTGACGTTCGACAGCGTTGGTGGTCTTGGCACTTTTCCCTACGGTATATTGGACACGCACTTTAGCGAGCGTAGCCGCACGTTTCGACTTGCGACATTACTGAATAAAACCGGGCAAAAACTCGGTTTCGGCGTCGATGAAACAACAGCCTTGATTACAAAGAAACTGAATGATGCTGTGTCCTTCGACGTTCTGGGCGAACATGGTGTTGTGCTCCTTGAACAACTCACACCTAATCGCTTCCGATATCATTACTTACAACCCCACGATAAAGCGATACTCAATAAACAAGGCGAATTGAATGTTACCCTTGCGAAAGCTGTGAATGATGCAAAAGCACACAGTGAGTTTAACGCCGATATTAATGCGATTTTTTCAAAAAATGGGTTCAAAAACGTAGTTCAAAATAGCTGTCGCAGTATGGAATCAAAACTTGTCTATCCATTATCACTAAAAGAGAAAAAGCAGCTTAGCATATTGAAAAAAACGGATAGCAAATGTATTTCTGCTCCTAATGGTTTTTACTCCATAAAGAATATGATTTTCGATTTAGATAAACAAATAACACGTGAATTTCAAGGCGAATATTTTGAATAAAAATCCACATTCATATTTTAAGGAAAAATATCAGCGAATAAATATTGATCAAATTGATATTTTGTGAAAGATTTAACTAGCAAACACAACAAATAAAAACATGAATAAAAACTTAGAAATCAGAAAAGCGAACAAAAAACAGGTTTTGGTATTTACCTGTTACTTTTCTATTTCTAACGTTAATGTCTCACCACTTTTCTACTGTTCTAACGATTACCATCTGTCTGAATGGTTCGATGAGTAGCCACATTATTCAAATTCCATCAAATTAACTGAGCACATATTAATCTTGTGCTCTGCGTTAATACCAAAAAAAGTAAAACACGATAAATAGCTAAACAACATCAATGGGAGTTTCCATGAAAACAACTGTTTTCGCGGCATCGCTGTGCGCAATGCTTGCGTCTGTACCAACTTATGCCTGTTTAACCGCAGAAATCGAAAACAATGATATTGAATCTACAGCCAACCAAGGCTTGTGCTCCGGCGTTTTAGTTCAAGGTTCAATTAACTCACGCCAAGACGTTGATTGGTATACCTTTAACGCGACGAGTAATGGCAACATTACGCTTTCACTTTCTCATGCTCAGTCAGACGACTTTGATTGGAGTCTGTTCAGAACAACGGGTAGTGCAGTACTTTCTGGCGCAACAAGTGCCAATCCAGAAATAGGCAACTATCAGGGCGAAAGCGGTGAATACTTTGTCAAGGTAACTAGGTACAGTGGCACAGGTTGGTATGATTTAACGATCGATTATCCAGAAGACCGCACCACACCACCAGCATTGTGTGAATATGGAGCAAGGCCAACTAAACCGGGGGCATTAAAATCTTTTATCGTTGGTTCCGATAATGATGTGTGTCCGACTCTTAGTAGCAGCGCTGGCGTGCTTCTAATGGGGGGGGGACGGATGTGGATGAGTCCTTTTCAAATCGAGTCAAACCACACATCAATGGAGGTGATGTTGTCGTGCTACGCACGTCAGGTACAGATGCTTATAACGACTATCTATTGCCTTTGACTGGTGCTGATTCAGTTGAAACGCTTATTGTTGATACAATCAGTAAAGCAAATTCTGATTACGTTGATTGGGCAATTCGCTCTGCAGAATTCGTTTTTATCGCAGGTGGTGATCAATCCGATTACCTCAATCAATGGCTAGGCACAAAAGTACAAAGTGCGCTTTCACATGTTTATGAGAAGCATGGGATCATCGGTGGGACTTCGGCAGGAAATGCAATCCAAGGCCAATATATCTATGACCCCGATGGTTTATTGGGTGCAATAAGCGAAGAAGTCGTCACCGATTTTTGCCACGAAACAATTCATCTTTCCAGCAACTTTTTAGCAACGCCAATCCTGCAAGGTGTAATCACCGACACCCATTTTAGCGAACGCGACAGAATGGGCAGAATGGCCTCATTCTTTGCACACATCAGTTCTCAAAAGTACGCTATCGGCGTTTCTGAGCACACCGCGATGTTCGCAGTGGAAAATGGGGATTCTGTAATCGATGGCACTGGTCACGTTTATGTACTTGCAAAAGATGCGCAAACCCAGTTTCAACAAACAGCCTGCGGAAAACCGCTCATCATAAGAGATTTACTTAACTACCGATTACAATCTGGCGACCAATTCAACCTATCAACGGGTGCGACAAATGTTCTACCGAGTCGATTAAGTATTGATGGCAACAAAGCACAGTTTTACAGCCCAACCAATCCCTATTAGGTTTGATATGTGACCTAACGTTAAAGCGCGAGCCATGTGCTCGCCTTTTATTTTAACCGACTTAACCGCGCTTTACGCTCTTCTTCTTCCTTGATTCGAGTACTTTCTTCAAACACCATATCTGCCATCGCCATCATCAGTTCCCCTTCCAATGATTTGTTTGCTGCGATTTATGACTCGAGCGCTTCAATTTCATCTTGTGGTTCGTTTTGCAGATAAACTTTTATCGAATGTCCATTTGTCTGGGCTACAATCTCGGGCTTGTGTGCTTCTGAACCTTCATGGACTGTTAAGGCTCTACTGGATTTAGACTGTTTCAACTTGGTTAATTCTTCGTGTTGACGATTGAGTTGTTCGCGCACCGCAATCAACGTTTGCTCAAGCTTTTCATAGGCCCGTTTGAAAGAACGATTTTGCTTCTTGTAGCTATTGGCTTCGTCATCTAAAACGGACAGAGGTGCTCCGCTAGTTTCTTTATCTGAATTAGGCCTTAAGTGCACTGTCGATGCTCGTCGTTCAGATTGAACAGCTTCGACATCAACTTCATTAGCGTGAGTCTTTAGCGAAGGTTGGTTATTTGCTTGTGTTTGGCGCGTATTCGTTACAGTGACAACGTGTTTGACCGGGTCGATACTCATATTCAGCTCCTTGAATGTACCGGTAAGGGTGATACCTTTATCGGCACGCGTTCAATCCGCTTTAGGGTTTCATGTTGAGTTTGTTTCTTCCCCCCAATTCATCCCTCACATTGACCTGCTTCATAGCACGTTGGTTTCCTTGGACAACTACTTCCACGCGTGCATATCACTCGCACATCACTTTCAAGTCCTTTTTCAATCCAGTTTATGTTTAAAATTTTAGCGACGCGTTCCAATTGTTTTGCCAGTGCGTAAGGTACTTGGCTGCTACCACCATGTTGAATACAGAGCTGCTGTAACTCACCAACAACACTATCAGCATCCAATCCTTGTGCTGCAATCGCAGGATTTAAATCAATGCCCGCACATAAGATATGAGGTTGTTCGGCCAAATCGGTAATACTCACCGATTCACAACAATAAAGGCGAGGTTTGTTGTTCACGTTCAATATGGAAAGTTGTGAGGTTGCGGCTTGGTTCGTCGAGGCAAACTTCCTAAATACGGCCCAATGCTGGCATGGATCCGGCACTTCTCGCATGTTTCCCCATGGCAGCGGAATACCATTACCACGGTACACTGCTTTAAGTTTTCCTGGTTGATAAGCGTCAAAATAATGCCAATGTGGGTAAGGCGATACCACGGTCATTCGGCGCATCGCAACCGACGCCGAAATCCCCAATTTTTCGTGTACACCAATATCATAACCGTGACGCTC